>NZ_JBFBAX010000007.1:0-246784 GCF_040682395.1 Streptomyces sp. NPDC051207
GTGCAGATGTCGCAATCCACACCGAACCCAGAAGGCCCTCACCCGTTCAAGCACCCAGCACGCGTGTCACCAACGTCCCGGGACAGCACACCTAGCCGCCCGCCGCACCCGTAACGCCCATCCGTCCCCGGCTCGTCCGGGTGGCGGGTGGGCGTTCGCCTTGCTCCGCCGCCGGTTCCCGATTGGTCCCCGATACGGGCGGCGCATTGGCCCTGCCGCCGGGCCGGTGCCGCGGCCAGGGTGGCTCCATGAGCCTCACGTTCCTGCTGACCACCCTCGTCGTGGTCGTCACGCCCGGTACCGGACTCGTCTACACCCTCGCCGCGGGCATCGGCCGGGGAGGGCGCGCGAGCGTCGTCGCGGCGGCCGGCTGCACCCTCGCCATCGTCCCGCACGTCCTGGCCACGGTCACCGGGCTCGCCGCGCTGCTGCACGCCGGCGCGACCGCCTTCCAGGCCGTCAAGTACGCCGGTGTCGCCTACCTGCTCTACATGGCCTGGGCGACGCTGCGGGACAAGGAGGCGCTCACCGTGGACGCGGGTGCCGCGCCGCCCGCCCTGCGCCGCGTGATCGTCACGGCGGTCCTGATCAACCTCCTCAACCCCAAGGTGACGATCTTCTTCCTGGCCTTCCTGCCCCAGTTCGTCGCCCCGGGGGAGCCGCGGGCGGCCCTGCGGATGCTGGGCCTCGGCGGCGTCTTCATGCTCGTGACCTTCGTCGTCTTCGCGGCCCTGGGCGTCCTCGCGGCCTCGGTGCGCGACCGGGTGATCGAACACCCCCGGGTGATGGCCTGGCTGCGGCGGACGTTCGCGGGCTCGTTCCTGGTGCTGGGGGCCACGCTGGCGAGCGAATGACACGAGGTGCCAACAGATGACAGATATTGAAATCTGTCATCTGTCATGCGACAGTGGTGTCGTTCCCCCACGGCACTCCAAGGAGCCCTCATGGAAACCCGCCCCCTCGGCACCACCGGCCCCCGCGTCTCCGCCCTGGGTCTCGGCTGCATGGGCATGTCCGCGCTCTACGGCGACGCGGACCGCGCCGAATCCGTCGCCACCCTCCACGCCGCCCTCGAAGCGGGCGTCACCCTGATCGACACCGGCGACTTCTACGGCATGGGGCACAACGAGATCCTCATCGGCGAGGCGCTGCGCTCCGCACCCCCGGCCCGCCGCGAACAGGCCCTGCTCAGCGTCAAGTTCGGCGCCCTGCGCGACCCCGACGGCGGCTGGCTCGGCTACGACGGCCGGCCCGCCGCCGTGAAGAACTTCGCGGCCTACTCCCTCCAGCGGCTCGGCGTCGACCACATCGACGTCTACCGGCTCTCCCGCCTCGACCCGGACGTGCCGATCGAGGAGACCGTCGGTGCCGTCGCCGAACTCGTCGAGCGGGGCCACGTCCGCCACATCGGCCTCAGCGAGGTCGGCGCCGCCACCATCCGCCGCGCGGCGGCCACCGCCCCCATCACCGACCTCCAGATCGAGTACTCCCTGATCTCCCGCGGCATCGAGGACACCATCCTGCCCACCACCCGCGAACTGGGCATCGGCATCACCGCCTACGGCGTCCTGTCCCGCGGCCTGATCTCCGGCCACTTCGGCCGCGACCGGCAGCTCCCCGCGGGCGACTTCCGCGCCCACTCGCCCCGCTTCCAGGGCGACAACCTCCAGCGCAACCTCGACCTCGTGGACGCCCTGCGGAAGATCGCCGCACAGCACGGCGTCTCCGTCGCGCAGATCGCCATCGCCTGGGTGCTCTCCCGCGGCGAGGACATCGTGCCGCTCGTCGGCGCCCGCACCCGCGAGCGGCTGACCGAGGCCCTCGGCGCCCTCGACGTGCACCTCGCCGAGTCCGATCTGGCCGCGATCGAGGCGGCCGTACCCGCGGACGCGGTCGCCGGCGAGCGCTACCCGGCCGCGCTCATGGCCCACCTCGACAGCGAACGCTGACGAGGGCTGCGGGTACCGTCTCCCCCATGGCACCGACCAGCGAGATCCTGACCGCCGAGCGCATTCTCGAGGCGACCGAGGAAGTGCTGCGCCGCCACGGACCGGCCAAGGCGACCGTGGTGGACGTGGCCCGCGCGCTCGGCGTCAGCCACGGCAGCGTCTACCGCCACTTCCGCACCAAGGCGGCGCTGCGCGAGGCGGTCACCAAGCGCTGGCTGGACCGTACGTCGCAGGCGCTGGCCGGCATCGCCGACGAGGACGGCGACGCGGAGGCGCGGCTGCGGGAGTGGCTGAGGGTGCTGTTCGAGGCCAAGCGGCGCAAGGCGGGCCTGGACCCGGAGCTGTTCGCCACGTACACGGTCCTCGCCGGGGAGAACGGCGAGGCCGTCCACGAGCACATCGCCGACCTGACCGGGCAGCTGACGCGGATCGTCCAGGACGGCATGTCCGCCGGGACCCTCCGCCCGGCCGACCCGGCCGTCACCGCCCGCGCCGTCTTCCAGGCCACCGGCCGCTTCCACGACCCCGGCTACGCCCAGGAGTGGGAACAGCCCGGTGTCGAGGAGGAGTTCGGGGCGGTCGTGGACCTGGTGCTGCGGGGGCTGCGCGCGGTGTGACCGGGTCGGCCCTCGCGGCGGCCGACGGGTGGCAGCCCGCTCACGTCGGCGTCTCCCGCTGGTCGCGCCGGTCGCACCGGTGTCACAGACGGTCCGCGTCCGCCGTCGTCCGGCCCAGGTAGGCCACCGGGCCCGGGTCCGGTACGTCGATCTCGTGGAACCCCAAGCGGTCGTAGAAGGCGCGGGCCGGGACGTTCGCGGTCGCCATGCACAGATGGACCGCCGGGACGCCCCGGTCCCGCAGGGTGCCCAGCAGGGTCCGCATCAGGGCGCGTCCGTACCCGCGGCCCTGCCACTCGGGGAGCAGGTCGATGTGCAGGTGGGCCGGGTGGTCGGCGACCTCCGGGACGACCATCCGCTCCGGGTTGTGCAGCAGCCCCAGCATCACCTCGTCCGGCGTGACGGGCGGCCCGGACGGCTCGGGGTAGCGGTCCGCGACCAGCGGCAGCCACTCGGTGCGGAAGGCGGCGGCGAAGGCGGGGGTGTCCGCCGCGCCGATGACGTAACCGACCGCCCGCCCGTGCCCGTCGTCCAGGACGAAGGCCAGCTCGGGCTCCAGATGGACGTAGGGAGCCGCGAAGATCAGGGGGAGGAGGCCGGGGTCCGCGTACACGGGGCGGCTGTCCTGGCCGTTGTGCGCGGTGCGGATGCAGATGTCGTCGAGGGCCGCCCGGTCCTCGGGGCGGTACGGGCGTACGGCGGCAGACGTGGTCACGGCGGCATCCTGCCCGCTGCGAGAGCGCTCCCACAAGGGGTTTCCCGCGCGAGCCGCCCCCGACGGATCACGCGCGGCGCCCTGCCCCTCGGCCCGGGTGCACCGTCCCCTCATGGGCCCCGGCCGGGTTCACCGTCGCCTGGTGGGCCTGCGCCAGGTGCTCCTCGGCCTTCAGCCACGGCAGGAACTGCGCGCCCCGGCGCCAGCCGCACGTGTCGCACCGGATCGTGCGCTGCACCCCCGTGCGCTGCACGTGGACCACGTGCTGCCTGCCGTGCTGGTCCCAGCGGTTCACCTTGCTCGTGTCGATCTCTGACATGACGCCTCCGGCGGCCGGGGACAGGGACGACAAGGAGTGTGCCCCGTGGGCGGCATCTCACCGCGGCGCCCGCAGGAGTCGGCCGAGTCGGCCGGGCCGTGCCCGTGCCCGCCGCCCGGGCTGCGCGGGCACCTGCCGGCATGCGGGACAATGGGGCAATGCCCACGTCCACGTCCACGACGACCTCGCCCCTCATGATCGGCCCCCACCTGGTGCGGCCGCCTGTCGTGCTCGCCCCGATGGCCGGGATCACCAACGCGCCCTTCCGCACGCTGTGCCGGGAGTTCAGCGGCGGCAAGGGCCTGTTCGTCAGCGAGATGATCACCACCCGGGCACTGGTCGAACGCAACGACAAGACCATGCAGCTGATCAAGTTCGACGCGAGCGAGCGGCCCCGCTCGATCCAGCTGTACGGCGTCGACCCGGCGACCGTCGGCAAGGCCGTCCGCATGATCGCGGAGGAGGGCCTCGCCGACCACATCGACCTGAACTTCGGCTGCCCCGTGCCGAAGGTCACGCGCAGGGGCGGCGGCTCCGCCCTGCCCTTCAAGCGGAACCTGCTGCGGGCCATCCTGCGCGAGGCGGTCAGCGGCGCCGGGGACCTGCCGGTGACGATGAAGATGCGCAAGGGCATCGACGACGACCACCTCACCTACCTCGACGCCGGCCGCATCGCCGTCGAGGAGGGCGTCACCGCCATCGCCCTGCACGGCCGCACCGCCGCCCAGCACTACGGCGGCACCGCCGACTGGGACGCCATCGCCCGCCTGAAGGAGCACGTCCCGGAGATCCCCGTGCTCGGCAACGGCGACATCTGGTCGGCCGAGGACGCCCTGCGCATGGTGCGCGAGACCGGCTGCGACGGCGTGGTCGTGGGCCGCGGCTGCCTGGGCCGCCCGTGGCTGTTCGCGGATCTCGTCGCCGCCTTCGAGGGCCGCACCGGCGACGTCGCCCGGCCCGCCCTGCGCGAGGTCGCCGACGTGATGGTGCGGCACGCGACGCTGCTCGGGGAGTGGATCGGCGACGAGGCGCGCGGCGTCATCGACTTCCGCAAGCACGTCGCCTGGTATCTGAAGGGCTTCGCCGTCGGCTCCGAGATGCGCAAGCGGCTCGCCGTGACGTCCTCGCTGGCCGAACTGCGCGCCGGGCTCGACGAGCTGGACCTCGACCAGCCCTGGCCGGCCGGCGCCGACGGGCCCCGCGGCCGTACGTCCGGCAACAACCGCGTGGTGCTGCCGGACGGCTGGCTCAAGGACCCGTACGACTGCGCGGGCGTCACGGAGGACGCGGAACTGGACACCTCGGGCGGCTGACGCCGTCCCGCTGGACGCCCCCGACCGCCGTGAGCAGCGCCAGGGGGGCCGCCGCCGAACGGGAGTCCCGCCGGCAGGCGTGCGGGTACGGCACCGGCTCCGGGTGCGTGTCGCGGCCGTAGCCGGCGAGGACCTCCGGCAGCCGGTGACCCGTCGCGGTCGCCGCCTCGACCAGGCCGCGCGCGACCTCCCGCGCCTCGTCGTGCAGGCCGTAGCGGGCCAGGCCGAGCGCGATCAGCGCGTTGTCGTGCGGCCACACCGAACCGCGGTGGTACGACAGCGGGTGGTACGCCGGCTGCCCGGCCGCCAGCGTCCGCACGCCCCAGCCGGAGAAGAAGTCCGGCTCCAGCAGCCGCCGGCCGACCAGTTCGCCGTACTCCTTGTCCAGCAGCCCCGACCACAGCAGGTGCCCCGCGTCGGAGGCCAGCGCGTCCACGTGGCCGCCCCGTCCGTCGAGCGCGAGCGCCGGGAAGGCGTGGTCGGGCATCCAGAAGTCCCGCTGGAAACGGTCGCGGAGGTCGCCCGCCGCCTGCTCCAGCAGCGCCGCGTACACCGTGTCGTCCCACACCGTGCGCGCCAGCGACGCCGTGCGCAGCAGCGCGTCGTACGCGTAGCCCTGGACGCCTGCCGCCGTCACCGGGCCGGTGGGGCGGTCGCCGTCGGCGGAGCAGATGGAGCCGGGGGAGTCCTTCCAGTTCTGGTTGGCGAGCCCGCCCCGGTCGGCGCGGTAGACGAGGTAGCCGCGCGAGGTGAGCCCGCCGTGGTCCAGCATCCAGCCGACCGCGGCCCGGGCGTGCGGCTCCAGACGGCGGGCGAGGTCGGTGTCGCCGGTCTGCTCGACGTACGCGCCGAGCAGCACCAGGAACAGCGGCGTGGCGTCCACCGAGCCGTAGTAGCGGCCGTACGGCACCTGCCCGAAGTGGGCGAGTTCGCCCTGCCGGACCTCGTGCACGATCTTGCCCGGCTGGGCGACGGCGTGCGCGCCGGTCTCCGTGGCCTGGGTGGCGGCGAGCGCCAGGAGCGTGGCCGCGGCCGGCCGCGGGCGGTAGGGCAGGGCGAACAGGGAGGCGAGCAGCGCGTCGCGGCCCAGCAGGGTGAGGAACCAGGGCGCGCCGCCGGCCGGCACCCGCAGCTCCTCCCCGTCGGGCCCGGTCGCCGGGACCTGGAGCGCGGCGAGGTCGGACAGGCCCCGGGCACAGGCCGTGGCCAGCTCCGGCCGGTCGGCCGGGAGGGTCACGCCCCGCACGAACTCCGCCTCGCGGGCGCGGATCCGCTCGTGCACGGCGGACGGCGAACGCTCCACCCTCAGCGCCCGTTTCTCGCCGTGCGGCCGGGCGATGACGCGCAGGATCAGCTCGGCGGTGCCGTGCGGCTCCAGGCCGACCGTCCACACCAGGCGGCGCGCCCCGGTGCCGGTCTCCTCCACGGCGTCCGGCGCCGGGTCGCAGGTCACCGTCGTCACGGACCGCCATGCGCCGCGCCGGTAGGTGAACTCCACCCCGTGATCGAGGACTTGGCGGGAGCGGGTGGCGCCGGGCTTGGGGTAGGTGCGGTGGTCGCAGCGCAGCTCGAACTGGTCGGTGAAGTCGGCGTCGGCGGTGATCGCGATGTGGACCGTCGTCGGCACCGGGCGGTTGCCGGTCACGCGCAGCGACTCGACGAAGGAGCCGTCCCCGACCGCCTGTTCCCTGAACAGCGTGTAGCCGGGCGGCTCCTGGCGCCCGCCGCGCGGCACGAGCACGCAGCGGGCGGTGTCCCCGTCGGTGACGGGCGTCAGCGTCTCGGGCACCGCCCCGTCGACGGTGAGCTGCCACCGGCTCAGATGGCGCGCGTCGCGCACGAACAGTCCGTCGGGGGAGCCGGCGTCGCGTACTCCGCTGATGTCGCCGCCGTCGCCCACGGCGGCGAACGTGCCGCCGTGCACGAGCAGATGGTGCCGGTCGGTCATCCCCGGACCCCTCCCTCGGCTGCCGTGTCGGTGTCTCCGGGCGTACGGGACGCGCGGGGTCCGGGACGCGGCCGGTGGGGCGGGCCGGGCCGCCCGGGTCCGGCCGGGTGGAGCGGGGGGCGCCGGTACGGGCCCCGCGAGGGAACGGTGGAGGTCTCCGTCCAGTTGTCATGGAGGGCGCGCGCGGCCCCGGCGGGCGTCCCGGTGGCGGAACCCGGCGCCGCGGGGGCACGCAACGCGGCGGCCGGATCGTATGCGACGCCTCCGGCGGTCGTCGGCGCCCCGCGCGCGGGGCAAGGAGAGGAGAAGAGGGTGACCGTGGGACGGCCGAAAGGGCCGGTGGCTCGAAGGGGGAGTCGGGGCGTGCGATCCACTCAGGGCTCCCTGAAGACGTCTGGCCGAGCGGTTCGGCAATAGCTACCGTAGAGTTACGCCTATTTAACAAGCAAAACGCAATATGTAATGCAGGATTGGGAAATACAAGGGGGTGCGCATGAACGGATCCGGGACGAAGGGCAGGGCCGGCAGAGCGGGCGGCCAGGCGAGCGCCGGCGACCTGCTCCAGCTGGTGCGCACTGGCCGCGCCACCACGCGCGGCGCGCTCCAGCAGGTCACGGGGCTGTCCCGCGCCACCGTCGGCCAGCGCCTCGACCGGCTGTTCCGGGCGGGCTGGCTGCGCGAGGGCGCCGGGGGCCCGGTGGACTCGCCGCTGGGCGGGCGCCCCTCGATCACGCTGGAGTTCGACGACGCACACGCCGTCGTCCTCGCCGCCGACCTCGACACCCGGCACGCCCGCGCGGCCGTGCTGTCCCTCGGCGGCGACCTGCTCGCCGAGCACTCCGGCGCGCTGGCCATCCAGGACGGCCCCGACGCCGTCCTCGGCGAGCTCGGCGGCTGGTTCGCCGCGCTGCTGGAGAAGGCGGGCAGAGGCGCGGACGAGGTCTGCGGCATCGGCCTCGCGGTGCCCGGCCCCGTCGACAGCGCCTCCGGCCGCGTGGTGCAGCCGCCGATGATGCCCGGCTGGGACGGCTACGACATCCGCGGCCGCCTCGCCAGGGCCTTCACCGAGCACACCGGCGCCGGGCCGGTGCCGGTGCTGGTGGACAACGACGCGAACCTCATGGCGTACGGCGAGCAGCGCACCGGGTACCCGGACTGCTCGGCGTTCGTGCTGGTGAAGGTCTCCACGGGCATCGGCGCCGGGGTCGTGGTGGGCGGCACCATCTACCGGGGCATCGACGGCGGCGCCGGGGACATCGGGCACATCCGCGTCCCGGAGGGCGCCGGGGCGCTGTGCCGGTGCGGTTCCTACGGCTGTCTGGCCGCCCTGGCCAGCGGTGGCGCCGTGGCGGGGCGGCTGGCCGAGGCCGGGGTGCCGGCGGCGTCCGGCTCGGACGTGCGGGACCTGCTGGCGTCCGGGCACCCGGAGGCGGTCGGGCTGGCGCGGGAGGCGGGGCGGCAGGTCGGGGACGTCCTGGCGACGGTCGTGACGCTGCTCAACCCCGGCGTGCTGATGATCGCGGGGGATTTGGCCGGAACACCCTTCGTGACGGGCGTGCGGGAACTGCTGTACCAGCGGGCGCTGCCGCGCTCCACCGCCCGTCTGGAGGTCGTCACCTCGCGGCTCGGGGAGCGGGCCGGGCTGGTGGGCGCCGGGGCGCTGGTCGTGGAGCATCTGTACGCGCCGGAGCGGGTGGAGGAGCGCCTGCTGGAGCTGGGGGTGTGACAGCCGCGTTTCCGTCCCGGGACGCCGTCCGGATGGTGAAATCCCGGCGGCTGTGGCAGCGTGATTCTCGCCACCCTTGATAAGGATTGCGCTCACATGAGCGGATCGTGAGCGGCTGTACTTCTCCAAGGGGTGACACTCAGTGCCACCCCTTGATCGTTCATCGACCGAAATCATTCGTGCCGAGAGCTGCTCGTATGAGCGCCAATGTGCGCCTGTGAAGGTTGCTGTGTTCAAGAAGTGAAAACATCCGTCGGCGACGGCTTGCCAAGCCTTGACTTTCGATCCGCTGGCGGACGAGTGGTTACGGGCCCATGACGCACAAGTGGACGTACCCAGGTGCCTTCGATCTGGGTACATTCCCCGGCGTCAGGGCAGCCACCGCGTCCTCGAGGAGTCGAGACCCGTGTCGGAAAACAAAGATCTCCACGGAACCCAGCCGGGCCACAGCGTTGAGGGCGTGAAGTTCGTTTACGACTTCACCGAGGGCAACAAAGACCTCAAGGACCTCCTCGGCGGCAAAGGAGCCAACCTCGCCGAGATGACGAACCTCGGCCTCCCCGTCCCGCCCGGCTTCACCATCACCACCGAGGCCTGCAAGACCTACCTCGACAGTGGCGAGGAGCCGGCGGCACTGCGTGACGAGGTGAGTGCGCACCTCGAAGCCCTCGAGGCGAAGATGGGCAAGAAGCTCGGCCAGGCCGACGACCCGCTGCTGGTCTCCGTGCGCTCGGGCGCGAAGTTCTCCATGCCCGGCATGATGGACACCGTCCTCAACATCGGCCTGTCCGACGAGTCGGTGCAGGGCCTCGCCCAGCAGGCCGGCGACGAGCGCTTCGCGTGGGACTCCTACCGCCGCCTCATCCAGATGTTCGGCAAGACCGTCCTCGGCGTCGACGGGGACCTCTTCGAGGACGCGCTGGAGAAGGCCAAGGAGGCCAAGAAGGTCACGGTCGACACCGAGCTGGAGGCCGCCGACCTCAAGAAGCTGGTCACCCGCTTCAAGAAGATCGTCAAGGCCGAGACGGGCCGCGACTTCCCGCAGGAGCCGCGCGAGCAGATGGACCTCGCCATCCGCGCGGTCTTCGACTCCTGGAACGGCGAGCGCGCCAAGCTCTACCGCCGCCAGGAGCGCATCCCGCACGACCTCGGCACCGCCGTCAACGTGTGCTCCATGGTCTTCGGCAACCTCGGCCCGGACTCCGGCACCGGCGTCGCCTTCACCCGCGACCCCGCCTCCGGCCACCAGGGCGTCTACGGCGACTACCTCCAGAACGCCCAGGGCGAGGACGTCGTGGCGGGCATCCGCAACACCGTGCCGCTCGCCGAGCTGGAGCGGATCGACAAGAAGTCCTACGACCAGCTCATGCAGATCATGGAGACCCTGGAGAACCACTACAAGGATCTCTGCGACATCGAGTTCACCATCGAACGCGGCACGCTGTGGATGCTCCAGACCCGCGTCGGCAAGCGCACGGCGGGCGCCGCCTTCCGCATCGCCACCCAGCTCGTGGACCAGGGCCTGATCGACGAGGCCGAGGCGCTCACCCGCGTCAACGGCGCCCAGCTCGCGCAGCTGATGTTCCCGCGCTTCGACGAGAGCGCCAAGGTCGCGCAGGTCGGCCGGGGCATCGCGGCGTCGCCGGGCGCGGCGGTCGGCAAGGCCGTCTTCGACTCGTACACGGCCGTGAAGTGGTCCCGCTCCGGCGAGAAGGTCATCCTGATCCGCCGCGAGACCAACCCCGACGACCTGGACGGCATGATCGCGGCCGAGGGCATCCTGACCTCCCGCGGCGGCAAGACCTCCCACGCGGCCGTCGTCGCGCGCGGCATGGGCAAGACCTGTGTGTGCGGCGCCGAGGAGCTGGAAGTCGACACCAAGCGGCGCCGGATGACGGTGCCGGGCGGGCACGTCGTGGAGGAGGGCGACGTCATCTCCATCGACGGCTCGTCCGGCAAGGTCTACCTGGGCGAGGTGCCGGTGGTGCCCTCCCCGGTCGTGGAGTACTTCGAGGGCCGCATGCACGCGGGCGCCGAGGACGCCGACGAACTGGTCGAGGCCGTCCACCGCATCATGGCCTTCGCCGACCGCAAGCGCCGGCTGCGGGTGCGCGCCAACGCGGACAACGCCGAGGACGCGCTGCGCGCACGCCGGTTCGGCGCCCAGGGCATCGGCCTGTGCCGCACGGAGCACATGTTCCTGGGCGACCGGCGTGAGCTGGTCGAACGGCTGATCCTGGCGGACACGGAGACGGAGCGCGAGGAGTCCCTGAAGGAACTGCTCCCCCTCCAGAAGCAGGACTTCGTCGAACTCTTCGAGGCGATGGACGGCCTGCCGGTGACCATCCGCCTCCTCGACCCGCCGCTGCACGAGTTCCTGCCCGACATCACGGAGCTGTCGGTCCGTGTCGCCCTGGCCGAGTCCCGCCAGGAGCCGCACGAGAACGAGCTGCGCCTGCTCCAGGCCGTCCACCGGCTGCACGAGCAGAACCCGATGCTGGGCCTGCGCGGCGTGCGCCTCGGGCTGGTCATCCCCGGCCTGTTCACCATGCAGGTACGGGCGATCGCCGAGGCCGCGGCGGACCGCAAGCGCGCCAAGGGCGACCCGCGCGCGGAGATCATGATTCCGCTCGTCGGCACCGTCCAGGAGCTGGAACTCGTCCGCGACGAGGCCGACAAGGTCATCGCCGAGGTCCAGGAGGCCTCGGGCACCGAGCTGAAGCTGGCGATCGGCACGATGATCGAGCTGCCGCGCGCCGCGCTGACCGCCGGCCAGATCGCCGAGGCGGCGGAGTTCTTCTCCTTCGGCACGAACGACCTCACCCAGACGGTGTGGGGCTTCAGCCGGGACGACGTGGAGGCGAGCTTCTTCACGGCCTACCTGGAGAAGGGCATCTTCGGTGTCTCGCCGTTCGAGACGATCGACAAGGACGGCGTGGGCTCGCTGGTGAAGTCGGCGGCGAAGGCGGGCCGCGAGACGCGCCCCGACCTGAAGCTCGGCGTCTGCGGCGAGCACGGCGGCGACCCGGAGTCGGTCCACTTCTTCCACGAGGTCGGCCTCGACTACGTCTCCTGCTCCCCGTTCCGCATCCCGGTCGCCCGCCTGGAGGCCGGCCGCGCGGCGGTCACGTCGAACGGCAGCGACCACCGGTAGCCCGGCCGTCGGAACCCCGGAACCGCCGCCTGTCACCCTGACGACCCTCACCGACGGGGCGGCGGTTCCGGACCGCGGAGAGAGGACGGCGCCCTGTGCGGGGGTGCCGTCCTCCTCCATCTGTCGGCCAGAAGGCGCAATGTTTCTTACTGCCAGCCGTGCAGTGTCAGGGCGCCGGTCTGGCTGAGGCAGCCGCGTAGGCCCGCCGCGGGGTACTCGATGATGTCCTCGGGGAGGTCGTGGTCGGCGAACCACTGGAGCGCGAGGCACTTCTCGGGCTCCTTGTTGCGGGGCGCGCCTTCCCAGCGGGTGGCCTTGAAGAAGAAGCCGATGCGCTCCGAGCCGTCTTCCTGTTGGTGGTGCACGACGTGCCGGAGTTCCAGGTGTTCGGGGTCGACCCTGACGTCGGTCTCCTCGAACAGTTCGCGGGCGGCCCCGGTGGGGAGGGTTTCGCCCCGGTCGAGCTTGCCGGACGGCAGATGCCATCGGCGGTAGCCGTAGGGCCCTCCTCTTTGCGAGAGGAGGATCTTGTCTCCGTCGCAGAGAAGGACGTGGGTGTCGATGATGGGCTGTGCCGGCTGTCCGCTCATGGTTCCTGGGGGGTCGGGGTGGTGCCTGGAGCGTCTGACGGTAGTAGGCGAGCGGGGAGCATGTCGGCTATTCGCAGCGCGACCTCCGATGGAGGTACGTCCGTGCTGTCGATCACAAGCACCTTGGACCCGAGTTCTTCGAGGGTGATCGCGGCATCGCGGTACAGCTCGACTTCCCGTACGGGCGCTGTGGGGTCGGCTCGGAAGCGGTGGGTGATGCCGGCCTGGTCGATGCGTTCGGCGATCGTGCTGGGGGAGGCGGTAAGGATCACCGCCAGGTCGGGCTGGGGCGCATAGTCGTTGAGCATCAGCAGGAAGTCCACCGGAACGCCGTCGAGCCGTTGGAGTACGAGCGTGGAGGCCAGGTAGCGGTCGGAGATCAGCAGTGTGCTGCGGTCGAGCGCGGGGGCAATGGTCGTTTCGATGTGCCGGTAGCGGGCGGCTGCGACGAGGCAGGCCAGCGCGAGGCCGTGAAGCCGGCTGCCGTGCGTGCGGGTGAAGTCCCCGAGGAAGTCCCCGCGGGGCGGCTCGACGGTCCACTGGACTTGCCTGCCCTGCTCGGAGAGCTGGGCTCGCAGCTCGCGGATCGTGGTGGACTTGCCCACGCCGCTCGGGCCGTCGATCGAAACGAAGAAGCCTTTGCGGTCTCCGGTCATGCGGCTGCTCCCGTCCCGGCCTGGTTCCGTTCGTGCTGCTCGCGGGTGAGCGTTGCGAGCGTGGAGCGGATCTCGTGCAAGGGCACGTCGCCGAACTGGATACCCACGGAGAAGTTGAATTCGTCGCGCTGCCGCATGTGCTCGTCGGCGCCGTCCCGGGTGAGGTCGACGTCGCTGTAGGCGAGCAGGTCGTCCGGGTCGTACCTGGCCTCTTCGACGAGAGACTTCCACACGGGTGTGGCTGGGTAGGGACGGAACTCGAAGACGCTGGCCCGGATGTCACCGGGGTGCTGGTCGGAGATGGCCCACAGATTGCGGATGTGCCGAACGGTGGCTTCCAGGTCCTGCTTGGTCTCGCCGGGGAAACCGAGGATGAAGTAGCCCTTCACGCCGATGCCGTGGGCGACCAGGCGGCGGGCGACGCGCTCGGTCATCTCGGCGTCGATCCTCTTGTCCATCGCGGTCAGGATGCGGTCGCTGCCGGATTCGATGCCGAGGCCACCTCGCGCAGTCCGTTGGTGACGAGACGGTCCAAGTCGTGGTCGGTGAGCCGGTTGAGGACGTTGATGCGCCCGGTGGCGTCCCACACGTACCGGTCGCCGATCTTGTGGCGGGTGAAGGCTTCCATCTGCTCGTCGATGACCCGTCCCACGCCGAGGAACAGGTCGTCGACGAAGCGGAAGGCGGTCACGCCGTATGCCTCGTGCAGCTCGTCCAGCTCACCGATGATGTTCTCGGGGGAGCGCACGCGGATGGTGACGTCTGGGTTGGCGGAGACGGCGGCGCCGCAGAACGTGCAGTTGTAGGGGCAGCCGCGACTCCCGACGATGTTCGCCTCCCACTGCCCTCGGCCGGTGATCCCGCCGAGCCAGGGCCGTTCGCAGGCCAGTCGGAGCCCGCTCGCAGTCGGCGGGGCAAGGTATGGGTCCTGCGGGAGGAACGCGCGATTGACGTACGGCAGCCTGTCGATGTCGGGCGCGAGGAGTGCCGCGCTGTGCCTGCGTTCGGCGATGCCGGCGGCCCGGGTGTCCAGCAGAGGGTCGCGCCACAGGACACCCGGCAGCGTGCGCCGATTCTGCTCGTCCTCAAGGAGGGCGGCGACGCGCAGTTCTCCCTCGCCGAGGACGAGGGCGCGCAGGTGACGCATGCGGGGGTCGGCGAGGACCCGGTCCGGCATGGCCTTGGCGTGGTGACCGCCGGCCATGAGTGCGACGCCGGGATCGAGCCGGTCGGCGATCCTCGCGGACATCTCATAGGTGGGGGCCAGCAGGTTCATGGCGGCCCAGCGAGGCGCGGCCTCGTTGACGAACCGTGCCGTCTCCTCGATGCCGAGACCGTGCGCTTCGGCGTCGAGCACGCCGACGTTGTAGCCGCGCTGCTGAGCGTAGGTGGCGATGTACGCCATGCCGAGTACGGGGAGCGTGTAGTCGTTGGTCCGGGGCCGCAGGGTGTAGTTACGCAGCGGCGCGTTGATGAACAGGGCGTCCAGCGGGTGACGCTCGTCGGCGCCCGCGATCAGCGGTAATTGCCGCATGGGTCCTCCATGTCATCGGGCATGCGCCCCCCAGGTGAGGGTGGCGAGGGTCAGGGTGTGCAGTGCGGTGCGGTCGGTCCCCGCCCAGCCGGACCACAGCGGACCGAATGTCTTGTCCTTCTTGCCGGGCCACGGATGGGCAGGGGCGATCTTGGCGGCCCAGGTACGTACGGCCAGGTCGTCGTGCGGGTAGACACTGAAGTCACCTGTGTAGTCCGCCGCGGCGGCAGCGGCGGTCCACGGGCCGATGCGCGGGATGTGAGTGAGCGCGAGCGCCAGGTCGCCGGCGGACAGGCGCTCCCACTCGCGGTGGGCCCGCTCGTACTCGGTTGCGGCTGCTTGCAAGGCGCTGCGGTGGAATTTTGCGCCCACAGCGGCGAACTGGTCGTCGGACAGGTCGAGGACCGCCGCCGGGGCGGGCGCGACGGCGAGCCTGTCCTGGAAGCCCGCTGAAGTCGTGCCGTAGGTGCTGCACCAGGTGCGGTACAGCTTGCGGGCCTGGTCGGCGCGTACGACCTGACGCAAGATCGTCGTGGTGATCGCGTCCCACAACCACGGGTTCGCCAGGCGCTGGGTGACACCCAGCTCGGCAAGTCCGCTGCGGAGCGCGGCCGGGGCGGCGGGCGGGAGGTGAGCGGGGTCGGTGGCGACGAACTCAGGCTTGACGTCTTCGGTTCCCTCAACGCATGCCAGGTGCAGGCCGTCCCGGTTGTGGGTCACGGCCCAGATCCCGGACGCCGTGCGGACGGCACGCGCGTGTGTGCCGTCCTCGTAGGTGTGCCAGGCGGGGTGATCGGTGGTCAGGACGTTGCTCATCGGTTGCTCCTCGGTGTGCCGAATGTGCTCCGTAGCCTCTCGCGTCCCAGCCGTGCGACGCGCCGCGGCCACGGATTTGAGCCGTCAACTGATGAGGTTGCGTTCGATCAGGTAGGCGCGCATGCGCTGGGACTCGGCGAGCGTGCACGGGCAGGACTCCTGCGGCTCGTCCCCCGGCGTCGCGGCCTCCGGCCAACCGTCCCGCGGCGGCATCAGTTCCTCGGCCGCGTGAGACAGCTTCTTGCGGCGCGGCCCGCGCAGGAACACCGTGACTGTGTGGGGCTCCGTCACGGCCTGGTGGACCATCGCATCGCCGATCGTGTAGGTGCTGCCGGGCCGCTCGACCGTCACGACGGCCGGTTCCCGGTCCGCGCCGGTGAACGGGCCGGTCCAGCCGTTGCCGGTTGAGCAGCAAAGTGACGCGGCTGGCGGACAGGCGCTGCGGATCGTGCTGGACGTTGGTGAGGAGCGTGAGGTTCCAGGAGACGACGCAGAACTCATCATCATCGGGGCTCCACGGATTCCCTCTCAGGGTGTGCGGGCGCATGCCGGAATTCGGACAGGGGTTGTGCAGGAGGTTGGGCAACCCGTTCGGAGAAGCGGCGGTCCTCCTCGGCCTGCAGTTGAGCCATCGGGGCCGGACCGGGCCGTCCGCCGGTGCTGAGTACCGCGCCCGCCAGTACGCAGACAGCACCGAGAAGCAGTAACTTCGCCATGGGTTCTCTCCGGATCAGGCCCCGCTGCCGGAACCGGAACCGTTCCGGCAGCGGGGGTTGTCCCGTGCTCACCAACGCCGGGGGACAACGCCGACGAACACGGGGGTTCAGGGGGTGACGGACGAACAACTCGTCCATGCACCGCGCCGATGTCGTCCAGCAGGACGTCACCGTCATAGGGAGTCCACTTCCGGATCTTCGCCAGGAGGTCGGCCAGTTCCGTCGTGTCCAGAGGTGGTGTCCATGTCGGGGTGGCGAGGGCGGTCACGTCCGCTCCTCAGCAGGGACAGGGAGACAGCACCAGGTCTCCGCGCCGGCATCGGCGGTACCCCACGCGCCGCCGTATTCCTTGTCGTCCCGGAGCGGACGGTCGGGGCGGCGCTCATGGCAGAGGTTGTCCCCCGCCGCGGCGGCGCCTCGTCTCAATGGTGGTGCGTTGGTCACCTCTGCTCCCAAGGGCCGAGATCAGTGCTTGACTCGTAAGAGGTAACCGTGTGGTCACTGTCTGCGGGTACCGTTGGGAGCAGGTGGGACCGTGAACGCCGTGAACGCCAGGAGCTGTCGGGAGTTGAGGTCATGGCCACGAGGAAACGCACGCCCAACCCTGCTTTGGACAGGCTTCTTGAGCAGGCACGATGGACGCGTACACAGTTGGCCCAGCAGGTGAACCGACTCGGCCCACAGGCTGGGCTTGAACTTTCGTACGACCGCACGGCCGTTTCGCACTGGATCGCCGGTACGCCGCCGAAACCTGAAGTCAGGCCGCTGATTGTTGAGGCGCTGTCCGCTCGGTTGGGGCGGCCGGTCACCCATGCGGAGGCCGGCCTTCAACCCGCCGTGTCCGTCGACGGCTCTCAACCAGCCGACATTGTGGAGGAGTTGGTCGACCTAGGAAGGGCGGATATGGACCCACCCCGTCGCGGTGTCCTGGCCGCGACTCTGTTCTCTGCTGCCTTGTCCGTGCCTGCGTTCCAGCACACGGCACGGGCCGCCGGCACCCCGTTCACCTCGGGCAGGGCCACCGCCCGGATCGGCGCCTCCCAAGTTGCGTCGGTGCGCTCCATGACGGAGCGGATTGCCGGCATTCTTGATGAGTTCGGCGCCGGCCACGCCCGGCCTATGGCGGCCGCGTTCCTCGTCAACACCGTCGGGCCATGGCTCAAAGCGCAGGCATCCGAACCAGTGAAGCGGGACATGCTCGCCGCCGCATCGGACCTGACTTACCTGACCGGGTGGATGGCCATGTACGAGAAGGCCCACGGCCTGGGGCAGAAGTATTACGTCCAAGCGCTCAAACTCGCTGATGAAGCGGGCGACCACGTGACCTACTGCCGGACGCTGCGTGGCATGTCGCTCCAGGCGTCGAACCTCCGGCACGGGCGGATGGCGCTGGAACTGGCGGACTCCGCGGCGGAGGCCGCGCCGTCGGCC
This sequence comes from Streptomyces sp. NPDC051207, assembly GCF_040682395.1. NCBI lineage: Bacteria > Bacillati > Actinomycetota > Actinomycetes > Kitasatosporales > Streptomycetaceae > Streptomyces > Streptomyces sp. NPDC051207. The sequence continues at coordinate 17,485 of NZ_JBFBAX010000007.1, forward strand.
GGCCCGCGATTGGTGGCGTTCTTGCGCGGCCAGCAGGCCCACGCGGCAAGCATGGTTGGAGACCGCCACCAGGCCCACACACGGCTACGTGAAGCTGAGACGGCACTCTCAAAGGCCGACAACCGGCGCGACGCGATCGGCGGCTACGACCAGACGGCATATCTGTTCTACGTCTCTCATGTGCTGCTGGAGGAGAACGACCTGCCGGGCAGCATTGACGCCATGAAGCAGTCCATCAAAGTGCAGCCGGCCAACGAACGGCAGGGCCGCGTCCACGCATACGCGCTCCTGGCACAGCGGCAACTCGGGTACGGGCATGTGGAGGCGTCGTGCGAGTCGTGGGGCCGGTTCCTGGACGAGTACGAGCACGTGTCGTCTGTCCGCGGTGACGACCACTTCGCCACGATGAGGAAAGAACTCGCGCCGTACGCCAAGACGCGCGCGGTGCGGCAACTGTCCGGCCGGATGCACGAGGTGGCGGCGGCCAAGGCCTGAAAAGGGGACGCTCCGGGGGAGCTCGCCGTGCTGGTCTTCGGGCGGCTCGCCGCGGCCGTCACCGCGGGCCTGTCCTACCTCGCCCTTCGCTGGGTGGCCGTCCCGATCGGCGTCCGTGTCCTGCTCTGCGTGGCGTTCGCCGTGCTGCTGGCGAGATCCTGCACCGCGCCGGGTGGATCGCCTTCCTGTCCTTCGTGCCCGGCGTGTTCATCCTGGTCGGCGCCGTGCAGTACGCGCCCGAGGCGGCGCTGGAGGCGCGGGGCGTGCGCGAGAACGTCGTGATCGTGGCCGACAGCGTCGAGGAAGACGGGCGGCGACAACCACCGGTACACGCTGCGCACCGCCGACGGCGAGGAACTCCGGGACAAGCTCACCCACAACGGCGACACCTGGGCGCCCGAGGTCGGGGACCGGCTCGGCGTCGTCCTCGACCCGGAGGGCGTCGTGCCGATGGAGGAGGCCGACGACATGGACCCGGCCGGCCGGCTACAGGGCCTGATCGCCGGCATCGTGACGTGGACGCTCCTGACGCTGCTCGCGGGGCAGCGGGGATGCGTGCGCCGCCGCAAGGACAAGAGACTCCCTGCTGCTGTCCCTCGGACAACGCCCGTCCGGTACTGCGGGGCGGGGTGCCACCGATGGATGGCGCCCCGCCGTCTGCCGCCGGTCCTTGTCAGGTCCGGAACGGCCCCTTCACCTCGTACGTGATGCCGCCCGACGACAGGCCCGTCGTACCCCGCTGGCTGGAGAAGTACAGGCGGGTGCCGTCCGGGGAGAAGGCCGGGCCCGTGATCTCCGAGGACGACTGGTTGTCGATGCGCAGGAACGGTGCCACCACGTCGTCCGGCGTGATCACGCAGATGTCCATCGTGCCGCCGTCCTCCGCGACGAACAGGTCGCCGGAGGAGGAGCCGGTGACGTTGTCGACGCCGGTCAGCGGGGCCGTGCCGGACACCAGGGAGTCGTCGTAGGCGAGCTCTACGGTCTGGGCCGCCGCGTTGTACTGCCAGACCCGGCCGTCGCCCTTGGTGGTGAACCAGCACGTGTCGTTCGCGTAGTAGCAGCCCTCGCCGCCGTTGAAGCGCTTGGCGCCGGACACCTGGGCGCGGGTGGCGGTGGCGCCGGTCGGGTCGGGGACGCGGGCCCAGGTCACGGGGCCGCTCGTGCCGGTGCCCGCCACCATGACCTCCAGGGTGCCGGAGGACAGGTCGCCCCAGGTGGTGGGGCGGAAGCGGTAGAAGCAGCCGTCGGACACGTCCTCCGTCATGTAGACGACCCGGCGCACCGGGTCGGCCGCCGCCGCCTCGTGCTTGAAGCGGCCCATCGCGTCGCGCCGGACGGCCGCCTTCACGCCCCACGGGTCCGTCTCGTAGACGTAGCCGCGGTCCACCTCCTCGCAGGACAGCCAGGTGTTCCACGGGGTCTTGCCGCCCGCGCAGTTCTGCCGCGTGCCGGACAGGACGCGGTACGCCGCCGTGATCGTGCCGGTGGAGGAGAACTTCAGCGCGCTCGCGCCGCCGGACGGGTTGATCTCGGAGTTGGACACGTAGATCCAGCCGGTGCCGTCGGCGTAGCAGGCGCCACCGTCGGGGGCGTTGTGCCAGGTGTACGACGTGCCGGTGACCGTCCGGCCGGACCGGGCGACGACCCGGCTGGTGAAGCCGCTGGGGAGCCGGATGCCGTTGGCGTCGGGCGCGCCCAGCGGGCCGTACGGGCCGGTGCCGGGCTGGGCCGGCGCGGCGTACGCGGCGCCGCGCCACAGCGTCCCGCCGAGGGCGGCGGACGAGCCGCCGAGGACTGCTGCACGCAGGAGGGTACGACGTTCCACTGCTGCTCCAAGGTGCGGTGAACCGCCCCGCCACCGGTCGGCGTCGGGGTCGTGCGCTGACGGACCCTAGGCGCGTGGGGTAGACATGTCATGTACGGGTCGTGACGGGCGGGTACGGGAGTGGGTGACGAGTCCGCCACGGGCAGTCAGCTGCCCGCCGCGAACTCACCAGAAGCCTGTCACGAGCCCGCCGCGGGTGCCCGCTCCCCGTCCCTCGTAGGCTGAGGTCCGACCGCAGACCGCACGTGGTGAGGAGCCGTCCATGCCCGGCTGGACCGCGCACGACATTCCCGACCAGAGCGGCCGCGTCGCCGTCGTCACCGGGGCCAACGGCGGACTCGGGTACGTCACCGCGCGGGAGCTGGCCCGCAACGGCGCCACCGTCGTGCTGGCCTGCCGCAGCCAGACGCGCGGGCGTGCGGCGCTGGGCCGGCTCATCGAGGAAGTCCCCGAAGCGCGGGCCGAGTTGCGGACGCTCGACCTCGGCGACCTGCGTTCGGTACGGGAGTTCGCCGGCACGCTGCCGTACGAGCGGGTCGACCTGCTCGTCAACAACGCCGGCGTGATGGCACTGCCGTACGGCACGACGGCGGACGGCTTCGAGACGCAGTTCGGCGTCAACCACCTGGGGCACTTCGCCCTCACCGGGCTGCTGCTGCCCGCCCTGCTGGCCGCGCCCGGCGCCCGGGTGGTCACCGTGTCGAGCATGATGCACGCGCTGGCCAACATCGACCCCGGCGACCTCCACGGCGACCGCGCCTACCGGCCGTGGATCGCCTACGCCCGCGCCAAGACCGCCAACCTGCTGTTCACGCACGAACTCGCCCGCAGGGCGGCGGCGCACGGCGTGGACCTGCTGGCGGCGGCGGCCCATCCCGGGTACGCGGCCACCGGCCTGCTGAGCGCCGGGCCCCGGGCGTCGGGACGCCGCGTCGCGGAGCGGCTGGCAGGGCTTGGCAACCGCGTCCTCGCGCAGTCGGCCGAGGCGGGCGCCGCGCCCGTGCTGTACGCGGCGACCGCGCCCGGCGTGCGCCCGGACTCCTTCACGGGGCCGTCGTTCGCCATGTGGCGCGGGGCGCCCGCACCCTCCTGGCGGGCGCCCTGGACCCGGCACGACACGGCGGGCCGGCGCCTGTGGACCGCGTCCGAGGAACTGACGGGCGTGACGTACGACGCCCTGCCCGGCTGACCCACGAGGGCCCGCCCGAGGGCCAGGCACCCGTACGCGGCCACGACGCGCGCACCTCGTACTACGACGCCCGCACCTCGTACGTCGCCACCCGCACCCCGTCCTCGTCCAGGCACTGCCCGGACTCCAGGTCGAAGCGCTGCTTCAGCAGGGGTGAGGCGACGAACGGGCGGCCCTGGTGGGTGCCGGTCAGGCCGCGGGAGAGGACGGTCGCGCCGGTGAACGGGTCGCGGTTGTCGATCGCGTAGAGCTTGCCGCTGCGGTCCACGAACAGGGCCACCTGGCGGCCGTCGGGGAGCAGGGCCGCCACACCGCGGCCCGGGAACAGCGTGCTCAGGTCGCAGACGGTGAACCAGTCGCCGGTCCCGTCCGCCGGTCGCAGCTGGACCTTCAGGTCGGTCGTCTCGAGTGCCAGGGTCATCGCTGGGCGCTTCCTTCCAGGGCGGATTCCGTGGATTCCGTCGATCGCGTGCCGATGGTCAGCAGCGGCAGGTCGGGCTTGATCTGGTCGCGCTCGGGGACGAACGCGACGACCGGGTCGGGCGTGTCGGGGGCGTTCACGAAGGACACGAAGCGGGCCAGCTTCTCGGGGTCGTTGATGGTCTCGGCCCATTCGTCGCGGTAGTGCGCGATGTGGGCCCGCATCAGGGACTCCAGCTCGTCGCAGATGCCGAGCGAGTCGTGCACGACGACGTCGCGCACGTGGTCCAGGCCGCCCGGGATGCGCTCCAGCCAGGTCGACGTGCGCTCCAGGCGGTCGGCGGTGCGGATGTAGAACATCAGGAACCGGTCGATGAGCCGGACCAGTTCGGCGTCGGAGAGATCCTGCGCGAGGAGGTCCGCGTGGCGCGGGGTGGCGCCGCCGTTGCCGCCGACGTACAGGTTCCAGCCGTTGGCCGTGGCGATCACGCCGAAGTCCTTCGACTGGGCCTCCGCGCACTCGCGCTGGCAGCCGGAGACCGCCGACTTCAGCTTGTGCGGGGACCTGAGCCCCCGGTAGCGCAGCTCCAGGTCGATCGCCATGCGGACCGAGTCCTGGACGCCGTAGCGGCACCAGGTCTGGCCCACGCAGGACTTCACCGTGCGCAGCGACTTGCCGTACGCGTGCCCGGACTCGAAGCCGGCGTCCACCAGCCGCGCCCAGATCAGCGGCAGCTGTTCCACGCGCGCGCCGAACATGTCGATGCGCTGGCCGCCGGTGATCTTCGTGTAGAGGCCGAAGTCGCGGGCGATCTCGCCGATCACGATCAGCTTCTCGGGGGCGATCTCCCCGCCGGGGATGCGCGGCACGACCGAGTACGAGCCGTTCTTCTGCAGGTTGGCCAGGAAGTGGTCATTGGTGTCCTGCAGGGCCGCCTGCTCGCCGTCCAGGACGTAGCCGCTCGCGCCGATCACCGGGGCGAGGGAGGCGATGATCGAGCCGACGGTCGGCTTGCAGATCTCGCAGCCGTCGCCGCCCCGGGCGTCCTCGCGGCCGTGCCGGTCCAGCAGCTCCTGGTAGGAGCCGATGCGCAGGGCGAGGACGATCTCGTACAGCTCCTCGCGGGTCTGCGCGAAGCAGCCGCACAGGCCCTTGTCGACCTCGACGCCGCTCGCCTCCAGCTCGGCGGTGACGAGCTGGCCGAGCACCTTGACGCAGGAGCCGCAGCCGGTGCCGGCCTTGGTGCACTTCTTCACCTCGGGCACCGTGGTGCACTGGTGGTCGGTGACCGCGCCGCGAATGGTGCCCTTGCTGACGTTGTGGCAGGAGCAGACGATCGCGTCGTCCGGCAGCGCGGACGGGCCGAGCTGCGCCGGGGCACCGGCACCGGCCGGCAGCACCAGCGACTCGGGCGAGACCGGCGGGACGGAGCCGGTGAAGGCGCGCAGCGTGCCGTACGCCTCCGCGTCGCCGACCAGGATGCCGCCGAGCAGGGTGCCGTCCCGGGCGACGACGAGCTTCTTGTAGAGGCCCGCGCGGGAGTCGGAGTAGACGACGTCGAGGCAGTCCTCGGTGGTGCCGTGCGCGTCGCCGAAGGACGCCACGTCCACGCCGAGCAGCTTCAGCTTCGTGGACAGGTCGGCCCCGGTGAACGCGGCCTCGTCCCCGGCGATGGCCGACGCCGCCGTCTCGGCCTGCTCGTAACCGGGGGCGACCAGGCCGTACACCCGGCCGTCGGCGGTCAGCGCGCACTCGCCGATGGCGAAGACGTGCGGGTCGGACACCGTGCGGCACTGCTCGTCCACCGCGATGCCGCCGCGCTCGCCGACCGTCAGGCCGCAGTCGCGGGCCAGCTGGTCGCGGGGGCGGACACCCGCGGAGAACACCACCAGGTCGGTGGCGAGTTCGGAGCCGTCGGACAGCTTCATGCCGGTGACCGCGCCGTCCTCGCCGACCACGATCTCCTGCGTGCCGACCCCGGTGTGCACGGACAGGCCCATGTCCTCGATGGTGCGCAGCAGCGCCGCGCCGCCGCCCTCGTCCACCTGCACGGGCATCAGCCGGGGCGCGAACTCCACGATGTGCGAGGTCAGCCCGAGGCCCTGGAGTGCGCCCGCCGCCTCCAGGCCGAGCAGGCCGCCGCCGACCACGGCACCGGTCGTCGCCTTCTTGGCGTACTCCTCGATGGCGAGGAGGTCCTCGATGGTGCGGTACACGAAACAGCCGGTGGCGTCCTTGTTCGGGACGGGCGGCACGAACGGGTAGGAGCCGGTGGCCAGCACCAGGACGTCGTAGCCGACGACGAGCCCGGAGCGGGCCGTCACCTTCCTCGCCTCCCGGTCGACGGTCTCGGCCGGGTCACCGACGTGCAGCTCGATGCCGTGCCTGGCGATGAACTCCACATCCGTCATCGACAGGTCGTCGGGCGTCTTCCCCGAGAAGTACGAGGTGAGCTGCACGCGGTCGTACGCCGGACGCGGCTCCTCGCACAGCACGACCACGCGGTGCGTGGCGGTCAGGCCGCGCTCGGCGAGCGCTTCGAGGAAGCGCTGGCCGACCATGCCGTGGCCGACGAGCACGATCGTGGGGGCGGGCCGGGCGCCAAGAGCCGTCGTCGTCATCAGGAGCCTCCATCGTTGGTGAGCAGGTGGAGCAGCGGGGCGCCGTCCGCGGGGAGCGGCTCTGCTCCCTCCCAGGCGCGCGCGAGCGCGCCGACGGTGCCGAGTTCGCCGACGAGGACCCCGCCGACCAGGCGGTCGTCGCGGACGACGACCTTGCGGTAGGTGCCGCGGGTGGCGTCGGCGAGCTGCACGACGTCGTCACCGGGGCGGGGCTCCGTCTCGCCGAACGCGGCGAGGTCGAAGGCGGTCTGCCCGGCGAGCGTGAGCCGGGTCAGGGAACGGGTGCCGGTGTAGCGGGTGGTGCCGTCCCCGGCGAGCACCCCGGCCAGGGCGTCGGCCTGTTCGAGGGCCGGGGCGGCGAGCCCGTACAGCGTGCCGTCGTGCTGGGCGCAGTCGCCGACGGCGTGGATGTGCGGGTCGGAGGTGCGCAGCTCGTCGTCCACGACGACGCCCTTGTCGACGGCGAGGCCGGCGTCGCGGGCGAGGCCGACGCGCGGGTGGACGCCGCAGGCCAGGACGACGAGGTCGGCGTCGAGGGCGTAGCCGTCGGCCATCTCCACGGAGCGCACGGCGCCGGCGACGCACCGCACGTCGCGCACCCGGCACTCGGTGTGCACCTCGACGCCGAGGTCGAGCAGGTGCCGGTGGACGAGCCGGGAGGCGTTCGGGTCGAGCTGGCGCTCCATGAGCCGCTCGGACTGCTGGGCCAGCACGACCTGCGCGCCGCGCACGGCGAGGGCGCGGGCGGCGGAGACCCCGAGGAGCCCGCCTCCGATGACGACGGCGCGCACGCCGGGGCGCACGGCCTTGGACAGGCCGAGGCAGTCGTCCATGGTGCGGAACGCGTGCACGCCCTCGGGCAGTTCGTGGTCCTCGGTGAACAGCCCGCGCAGCGGCGGCAGCTTCGGGTTGGAGCCGGTGGCCAGCACGAGCGTGCCGTATCCGATCACCGAGCCGTCCGCGCAGCGCACGGTCCGCGCGGCGCGGTCGATGCCGGTGACCCGGGCGCGGGTCAGCTCCGCGGGCGCCGGCAGGGCGATCACCTCGGGGCTGTACCGCCCGGCCAGCACCTCGGCGAGCAGCACCCGGTTGTACGGCCGGTGCTCCTCCTCGCCGATCAGCAGCGCGGGCGTGCCGAGCTCGCCGAGCCGCCGGGCGAGCCGTACGCCCGCGAGCCCGGCGCCGATCACCACCACACGCGTATTCGAGGTCATGTCCAGGAGCGTGCGGTGCGGGTGTTACCCGGCAGCATCGCAACTGTTTCCCGCGCGGAACGCTGCCCTCAGCGGGGCCGGCGGGCACGTGTGAGGCTTCGGGGGCCGACCCGTGGGCCCGCTGTGAGGTGGAATCCCGCCCGGGCACACCGGTCCGGGTGGGCGGCGGCGCCCGTGACCGGCCGGGATAGGGTCACGATCGTGCCCGACATATCCCTGACCACGGTCGCCGTGCTGTGTACAGCCGCGCTCGCGGCCGGCTGGATCGACGCCGTGGTGGGCGGCGGCGGCCTGCTGCTGTTGCCGGCGCTGCTGCTCGGGCTGCCCGGCGGCACCCCGGCCGCCTACGCGCTCGGCACCAACAAGGCCGTCGCCATCGTCGGCACCACGGGCGCCGCGGTGACGTACGCCCGCAAGGCCCCGGTGGACGTGCGCACCGCCGTGCGGATCGGGCTCGCGGCGCTGGCCGGGTCGTCGGCGGGCGCCTTCTTCGCGGCCGGGATGAGCACCGAGGTCCTCAAGCCGGTGATCATGGTGGTGCTGCTGGGCGTCGCCGCCTTCGTGATCCTCAGGCCCGCCTTCGGCACCGCGCCCGCCCCGGGCCCGGCCGGCCCGCGCCGCGTCCTCGCCGCGATCGGCCTGGCGGGCCTCGGCATCGGCTTCTACGACGGCCTGGTCGGGCCCGGCACGGGAACGTTCCTGGTGCTGGCCCTCACCGCCGTGCTGCACCTGGACCTCGTCGCCGCCTCCGCCACCGCCAAGATCGTCAACTGCTGCACCAACGCCGGGGCGCTGGCGATGTTCGCCTGGCAGGGCACCGTGCTGTGGCAGCTGGCCGCCCTGATGGCCGTCTTCAACTTGGCGGGCGGCACCCTCGGCGCCCGCACCGCCCTGAAGCAGGGCAGCCGCTTCGTCCGCGCCGTCCTGCTCACGGTCGTCTTCGCGCTGGTGGCGAAGCTGGCCTACGAGCAGTGGCCGGCCCAGGGGTGATCCGGGCGGCCGGCCGGGAGCCGCGGGGTGGCGCCGGGGCCGGCGGGCTGAGCCGCTGACCAGGCAGCCGCAGGTGTCCGGTTTCCCCGCCCTCCGCGCGACCTCCCTCGGCGGCCCACCCGATTCCGTGCCGGAAGCGGCACATCGGCGGGTTCGCACCCCGGGGGCCCGCTCAGCCGCCGCGTGGCCCCGTCAGGTGGGCGAAGACGACCACGTTGCCCTGGTAGCCGGTGCGGCGCGAGTAGCCGCCGCCGCAGGTGATGACCCGCAGCTCGGGACGTTTCGCCGGGCCGTACACCCGCTCGTCCGGGAAGTCCCGCGCGGTGTACGCCTCGACCGCGTGCACGGTGAACACGGCGACGCCGCCGTCGCGCCGGTCGACCTCGATCCTGCTGCCCTTCTCCAGGGCGCCGAGCCGGTAGAACACGGCGGGCCCGTCGGCGTTGTCGACGTGCCCGGCGACGATCGCGGTGCCCGTCTCACCGGGCGTCGTGCCGGCCTCGTACCACCCGGCGAGGTTGCGGCGCCCGGCCGGCGGCACGTCGAGGCCGCCGGACCGGGTGAGACCGAGGCCGGTCAGCGGGGCGTCCACCCGGATCGCCGGGATGCGGATGCGGTCGGGCGGGGAGGGCGGCAGCGCGGGCGCCGCGGGCCGCTCGCCGTCCCGCCCGGAACGGGCCTGCGCGGGGGACGGCTGCGGTGGGGCGTGTGAGGCGATCCCGTTGCCCAGCAGCCACGTACCGGCACACAGGGCGACCGCGGTGACGGTCCCCACGACCGTGGTGCCGAGCCTGCGCATGACGAACCTCTCTGGTCCCGACCGGCCCGGGCGGGGCCGGCACACCTGAGCCCGGCCCCGCCCGCCCGGTCGGCAGAGGCCCCCCGTGACGACGGCCCCGTGCCCCCTCCGGGCCGCGAGGGGCGTCGGACCCGGAGGGGGAGGGGAGTCGCGGTACCGGCGGACGGGCAGCGGAGGGTGCCCGTCAGATCCCGTCGCCTCTCGCCCGGCGATGCAGGAGCCAGGTACCGCCCGCGGCGGCGACGGCGAGGACCGCCACGCCGGCCGCGGTCTGTACGGGGTCGGGGCCCAGAGCGCCACCGACCCCCGTCTTCACCGTTCCCCGGGGATACGCCTGCTGCCGGTGGGACGCCGGCGTGACCACGAGGTCCCCGGTCACCCGCCGCCCGCCCGCCGCGCACCTGACGACGATCTCGTACGTCCCCGGCTGCGCGCTCGGCGGCACCCGGAACCGCCCGGCCACGTCCCGCTCGCCGGTGCGCGGCGCCAGCGGGAAGGAACCGGCGCCCACCGCGGCCGCGTCGCCCTGCGCGGTGCCGCCGTCGCCGCACGCCCCGGTGCGCACGGCGACCCGGCTGTCGGGCACGGCCGACGACGGGTACACCTCCAGGCCGCTGCCACCGGCACCGTGCGCGGGCGCGGCGGCGAGTGCCGCGGCGGCGACGCCGAGCGCGCCCCCGGTCAGCAGACGGGCGGTACGTCGCATCCGTGCTCCTCCGAGCTGTTCGGCGGGTCACGGCCCGCGGCACCCCCATGTGCCGCTGCGTCGGCCGTGCCCTGCCCTACCGAGGTAAGTGGCAGCGGGCCCGGCGCGCTTGCTGAGGGGCCGTCAGAAAGCGGGTGAACGGCTGCCGCACCGCAGCCCGGTGGACCCCGAACCGTCCCCGTTTCAGCAGGTCACCGGCGCAGGGAGGACGGCGCGCGGAAAAGAACCGGAAGAGTCGCGCGGCGGGCGTGTGAACGGGTGACCGGCCCCCCGCACGGCGGGACTTGACCTCAAGTGAACTTGAGGTCGGAGGCTTCTCGCATGAACCCAGCGGAACCTCTCAAGGTCACTCTTGTCATCGGCAGCAACCGTCACGGCCGCTTCGGCCCCGTCGTCGCCGACTGGCTCCTCGGCCATCTGGACGACCACCCGGACCTGGTCCCGCGGGTCGTGGACGTCGCCGCGACCGATCTGCCCACCACCCTGGCCCGCGGCCCCAGAGCGGCGGCAGCGCTGGCGGACGTGACGCCGAAGCTGGCGGAGGCGGACGCGTTCGTCGTGCTCACGCCCGAGTACAACCACTCCTTCCCGGCCGGCCTGAAGAACCTCATCGACTGGCACTACGCGGAGTGGCGCGCCAAGCCCGTCGCGCTGGCCTCCTACGGCGGGCTGTCCGGCGGCCTGCGCGCCGTCGAGCACCTCCGGCAGGTCTTCGCCGAACTCCACGCCGTCACGGTCCGTGACACCGTCTCCTTCCACAACGCGGGCGCGGCCTTCGACGACGCGGGCACCCTGAAGGACCCGTCGGGCCCGGACGCGGCGGCCAAGGTGATGCTCGACCAGCTCGCCTGGTGGGCACGGGCCCTGAGGGAGGCGAGGCACACGACCCCGTACGCCGCCTGACACCACCGCCGACGGAGCAACGACACGACCGCGGGCCCGCACGAGACGCCGACGGCCGCCCCCGGGGGTGTTCTCCCGGGGCGGCCGTCACGCCAACGCGGCCCGGTGACCCTCAGCCCTGTGTGGGGTGCGAATCGTTCCTGCGGGGTTGCGGAGAGGCCCTGGAAGGCGCGTCCCCCCCACGACCACCACCACGCCTGCGCCTACGGCTCCACCGGCTCCAGCCGCACCGCGCACGCCTTGAACTCCGGCATGCGGGACGTCGGGTCGAGCGCCGGGTTGGTGAGGGTGTTGGCGCGGCCCTCGCCCGGCCAGTGGAACGGCATGAAGACGGTGTCGGGGCGGATGTTCGCCGTGATGCGGGCCGGGGCGACCGCGCGCCCGCGCCGGGACACCACGGCCACCGGGTCGCCCTCCGCCGCCCCGAGCCGCGCCGCGAGCCGCGGGTGCAGTTCCACGAACGGGCCCGGCGCCGCGGCGTTCAGCTCGTCGACGCGGCGGGTCTGCGCGCCGGACTGGTACTGGGCGACGACCCGGCCGGTGGTCAGCAGCACCGGGTACTCGTCGTCGGGCTCCTCGGCGATGGCCCGGTGCGACACGGGCACGAACCGGGCCCGCCCGTCCTCGGTGGCGAACCGGTCGAGGAACAGCCGGGGCGTGCCGGGATGCCCGTCCGGCGTGCCCCTGTGCCCCGGCACCTCGCCGTCCCCCGCCGGATCGTCCGGCAGCACGTCGAGCGCGGCGTCCTCGGCGTCGGTGTCAGGGGCGGCGGCGCCCGTGCCGCGGGCGCCGGCATCCGGCTCGTCGTCCCCCGCCGCCGGACACGGCCAGAACACCCCGTTCTCCTCCACCAGCCTGCGGTACGTGATCCCGGAGTAGTCCGCGGGCCCGCCCGCGCTCGCCCGGCGCAGTTCCTCGAAGACCTCCTCGGGGTCGGTCGGGAAGCCCTTCTCCACGCCCAGCCGGGCGGCGAGTTCGTGCATCACCTCCAGGTCGCTGCGCACGCCCTCGGGCGGTGTGATCGCCTGGCGGCGCAGCAGCACCCTGCCCTCCAGGTTGGTCGTGGTGCCGGTCTCCTCGGCCCACTGCGTCACCGGCAGCACGACGTCCGCGAGCGCCGCCGTCTCCGACAGCACCACGTCGCACACGGCGAGGAAGTCCAGCGAGCGGATACGTTCCTCGACGTGGGCCGCGCGCGGCGCCGACACCACCGGGTTGGACCCCATCAGCAGCAGCGAGCGGATGTCGGTGCCCAGCGCGTCGAGCAGCTCGTACGCGCTGCGGCCGGGGCCCGGCAGCGAGCCGGGGTCGACGCCCCACACCTCGGCGACGTGCCGCCGTGCCGCCGGGTCGGTCAGCTTGCGGTAGCCGGGCAGCTGGTCGGCCTTCTGGCCGTGCTCGCGCCCGCCCTGCCCGTTGCCCTGGCCGGTCAGGCAGCCGTACCCGGAGTACGGGCGTCCGGCGCGTCCGGTGGCCAGGCACAGGTTGATCCACGCGCCGACCGTGTCGGTGCCCTTGGACTGCTGCTCGGGCCCGCGCGCGGTGAGCACCATGGCGGTCTCCGGTTCGCAGAAGAGCCGTACCGCTTCCCGGAGGTCGGGCACGGACACCCCGGTGATCCGCTCGACGTACTCCGGCCAGTGCGCCATCGCCGCGGCCCGGGCGTCCTCCCAGCCGCTCGTGCGCTCCTGGACGTACGCCTCGTCGGTGCGGCCCTCGGCGACCACCAGGTGCAGCAGTCCGAGCGCGAGCGCCAGGTCGGTGCCGGGCCGGGGCGCCAGGTGCAGGTCGGCCTGCTCGGCGGTCTTCGTGCGGCGCGGGTCGACGACGATCAGCGTGCCGCCGTTCGCCTTCAGCTCGGTCAGATAGCGCAGCGCGGGCGGCATCGTCTCGGCGAGGTTGGACCCGACGAGGATCACGCAGCCCGTCCGCGGGATGTCCTCCAGCGGGAACGGCAGCCCCCGGTCCAGCCCGAACGCCTTCATTCCGGCCGCGGCGGCCGACGACATGCAGAAGCGGCCGTTGTAGTCGATCTGGGAGGTGCCCAGCACCACCCGCGCGAACTTGCCGAGCGTGTACGCCTTCTCGTTGGTCAGCCCACCGCCGCCGAACACGCCGAGCGCGTCCGCGCCGTACGCCGCACGCACCGAGGTCAGCCCCTCGGCGATCCGGTCCAGTGCCTCCTCCCAGGAGGCCGGCTCCAGCTCGCCCGCGGCCGACCGCACCAGCGGGGACGTCAGCCGCACCCGGGACGACAGCACCTCGGGCGCCGTCCGCCCCTTGCCGCACAGCGCTCCCCGGTTGACCGGGAAGTCCGCGCGCTCGCTCACCTCGACGGTCCCGCCGGGCACGGGCGTCAGATTCATCCCGCACTGCAGGGCGCAGTACGGGCAGTGCGTGGGAGTGGCGGTGTTCTGCATGCCGTTCAGCGTGCTTCGCCCGTGTTACGTGCCGTGTCGGCCCTTTGTTACGCGGGCGGGACGGCGGCCTCCCCGCCCCCGGCCGGGCGGCGTGAGGCACACGCCGTGCGGCCCCTCCCGAGGGGAGGGGCCGCACGGACAGAGGTGTCGGGATGGCGTGGCGGACTCAGGGGGCGAGGCAGCCGGTCACGGGGACCTCCGCGGGCACTCCGGGGCCGGCGGGGTCGACGAGCCCGGTGACTTCCGCGACGGCACAGTCCACGGTGGCCACGGGGTCCGGAACAGCGCCGGCGGGGGAGGCGAGGACCGCGAAGAGGGCGGTTCCGAGAGCGACGGCGGCAAGTACGCGCTTGGGGTTGGTCATGCCTCGTGAACGACTGCTTTCCGGCCGGGGTTACGTGGGCCGGTCCGTCCCACCGCACGTGACGGGCCTCACCCCGGCCGGAGAAACCGCAGCTCACGACGGCTCACACGCCCCTGGCACCCCGCGTGAACCGCCGGAAAACCCCCGTCATTCCCGCGCAACGGGGCGGCAACGTCCCGCGTTCACCATCGGTTCATGACGGCGACGCACAAAACGAGCAGCACCGGCCGGGCGGCGAGCGGAACCAGCGGCCGCCTCACCCTCGTCCGGCCCGACGACCGCCCCCGCGCGCAGCGGCCCGCCCTGGTGGCCGTGGCCCACGGCAGCCGCGACCCGCGCGCCCTGGAGACGGTCCGCGCCCTCCTGGACCGGGTCCGCGCACTGCGCCCCGGCCTGCCCGTGCACCTCGGCCACATCGAGCTGAACGCGCCCCTGCTGCCCGGCACGCTCGCCGGACTCGACGCCCGCGGCACCGGCTCCGCCGTCCTGGTACCGCTGCTCCTGGGCCGCGGCTACCACGTCAAGCGGGACATCCCCGAGCTGGCGGCGACCGCCCGGCTCCGCACCCGCGTGGCCGCCCCGCTCGGCCCGCACCCGCTGCTGGTGGACACCCTGTACGAGCGCCTGGTCGAGGCGGGCTGGAACCCGCACGCCACCGCCGCCGAGCGCCGCACCTCGGCCGTCGTCCTGGCCGCGGCGGGCTCCCGCGACCCCGAGTCCCGCCGCGACACGGGCCGCACGGCCGCCCTCCTCGCCGCCCGCCTGGACGTCCCGGTCCTCCCGGCCTACGCCTCGGCGGCGACCCCGACGGTCGCGGAGGCCGTCGCCACCCTCACGTCCCAGGGCCGTACGAAGATCGCCCTGGCCTCCTGCTTCACGGCCCCGGGCCGCTTCGCCAGGGAGTGCGCGACAGCGGCCCCGTGGCTGGCGGCGGTCCCGCTCGGAGCCCACGAGAAGATGGCCCACCTGGTCCTCCACCGCTACGACGAGGCGCTGACCACGGCGGCGAGGACCGAACGGGAACGGGCATCGGCTTGACCACGCGGCCGAGGAGGCCGACCCAGGGGCGCGGTGCCGTGTGCGACATGCGGCTGGGCCGCGTGGGCGCGCCGAGCCACGCAGCACCCGCACCCACCGGCGAACCGGGCCACCCCCACCCCTCGGGCCCCGGGCCCCGTAGGGTCACCTCATGGCACCACCCGCTTACGACCCGGCGTCAGCCGCCCGCTGGGCCCCGGAGCCCGACAAACGCCCCGGCCGCACCGCCTTCCAACGCGACCGCGCCCGCATCCTGCACTCCGCCGCCCTGCGCCGCCTCGCCGGCAAGACCCAGGTGGTCACCCCCGGCACCATGGGCCCGGCGTGGGACGCGAGCCCCCGCACCAGGCTCACCCACTCGCTGGAGTGCGCCCAGGTCGGCCGCGAGCTCGGCGCCGCCCTCGGCTGCGACCCCGACCTGGTGGAGGCCGCCTGCCTCTCCCACGACCTCGGCCACCCGCCCTTCGGCCACAACGGCGAACAGGCCCTGAACGAGTTCGCGGCGGACTGCGGCGGCTTCGAGGGCAACGCCCAGTCGCTGCGCCTGCTCACCCGCCTGGAGCCCAAACGGTTCGTCACCGACCCCGCGACCGGCGACAGCGTCAGCGTCGGCCTGAACCTCACCCGCGCCGCCCTGGACGCCGCCACCAAGTACCCGTGGCCGCGCGGCGCCCACCCCACCGACCCGGCCTCCCCGAAATTCGGCGTCTACGAGGACGACCGGCCCGTCTTCGACTGGGTCCGCGAGAACGCCCCCGGCACCCGCGTCTGCTTCGAGGCCCAGGTCATGGACTGGTCGGACGACGTGGCGTACTCGGTGCACGACGTGGAGGACGGCCTGCACGCCGGGCACATCGACCCGAACTGCCTGCACGCCGAGCCCGAGCGGCAGGAGGTCTTCGCGGTCGCCGTCGGCCGCTACGTCCCCGCGGGCACCGACCCCGCCGAACTCGCCGAGGCCCTCGACCGGCTCCAGGACCAGCCCTGGTGGCCGCACGGCTACGACGGCACGGCCGTCGCCCAGGCCCGCCTGAAGGACGCCACCAGCCAGCTCATCGGCCGCTTCTGCCTCGCCGCGGAGAGCGCGACCCGCGCGGCGTACGGCGGCGGGCGGCTCACCCGGTACACGGCGGAACTGGTCGTGCCGCGCGAGACCCGCATGGAGTGCGCCGTGCTGAAGGCGGTCGCCGACCGGTACGTCATGCAGCGCGCCGAGCAGGAACGGCTCCGCGCCGACCAGCGCGTCGTCGTCGCCGAGGTGGCCGAGGCCCTCACGGCGCGCGCCCCGGACGTCCTGGACCCGCAGTTCCGCGCGCTGTTCGACCGGGCGCCCGACGACCGCGCACGCAAGCGCGTGATCGTCGACCACATCGCCTCCCTCACCGACGCCTCGGCCCGCTCGCTGCACGCCCGGCTGACGGGCCCGTCCGGGCACCGGTGGGGGACGGGTGACCCCGACCGGGTCGGAAGATGACCCCGCGTGGCCTGATCGGGCCACTCCCTCTTCCCGCACCACGCCGCGTGCGGGACGCTCGCATGTGGCGACACCGTTACGAGGAGGCATCAAGTGGTCGACGCGGATCAGACGTTCGTCATCGTCGGCGGAGGACTCGCCGGCGCGAAGGCGGCCGAGACGCTCCGGGCGGAAGGCTTCACCGGGCGGGTCATACTGATCTGCGACGAGCGGGACCACCCGTACGAACGGCCCTCGCTGTCGAAGGGTTTCCTGCTCGGCAGGGAGGAACGCGACAGCGTCTTCGTGCACGAGCCCGCCTGGTACGCGCGCCACGACATCGAGCTGCACCTCGGCCAGACCGTCGACGCCGTCGACCGCGCCGCGAAGACGGTCCGCTTCGGTGAGGACGGCACGGTCGTCCAGTACGACAAGCTGTTGCTGGCGACCGGCGCCGAACCCCGCCGCCTGGACATCCCCGGCACCGGCCTGGCCGGCGTCCACCACCTGCGCCGTCTCGCGCACGCCGAGCGCCTCAAGCGTGTCCTGGCCACCCTCGGCCGGGACAACGGGCACCTGGTGATCGCGGGCGGCGGCTGGATCGGCCTGGAGGTCGCCGCGGCGGCCCGCGAGTACGGCGCCGAGGTGACGGTCGTGGAGCCGTCCCCGACACCGCTGCACGACGTGCTCGGGCCGGAACTCGGCGAGGTCTTCACCGAGCTGCACCGCGAGCACGGCGTCCGCTTCCACTTCGGGGCGCGGCTCACGGAGATCGTCGGCCAGGACGGCATGGTCCTCGCGGCCCGCACCGACGACGGCGAGGAACACCCGGCGCACGACGTGCTGGCCGCGATCGGCGCGGCCCCGCGGACCGCGCTCGCGGAGGCCGCGGGCCTGGAGGTCGCCGACCGGGCGCACGGCGGCGGTGTCGTCGTCGACGAGCGGCTGCGCACCTCCGACCCCGACATCCACGCCGCGGGCGACGTGGCGTCCTTCCCGCACGGCCTGTTCGGCACCCGGCTGCGCGTGGAGCACTGGGCGAACGCCCTCAACGGCGGCCCGGCCGCGGCCCGCGCCATGCTCGGCCAGGACGTCGCGTACGACCGGGTGCCCTACTTCTTCTCCGACCAGTACGACCTGGGCATGGAGTACTCGGGCTGGGCGCCGCCGGGCTCCTACGACGAGGTGGTGATCCGCGGGGACGCCGGGAAGCGGGAGTTCATCGCGTTCTGGGTGAAGGAGGGCCGTGTCCTGGCCGGGATGAACGTGAACGTGTGGGACGTCACAGACCCCATCCAGCGGCTGATCCGCGGCGGCGCCCCGGTGGACACCGAGGCGCTGTCCGCCCCGCACGTGCCGCTGGAGAGCCTCGCCGGATAGCCGGGCGCCGCTGCGCGCGTCCGGGGAGTGTCGGTGCCGCCCCGTAGAATTCACGCGTGGCCGGACGGATCAACGACGAGGACGTGAAGGCGGTACGGGACGCGGTCCCGATCGACGCCGTGGTGTCCGAGTACCTCCAGCTGCGCAACGCGGGCGGCGGCAACCTCAAGGGGCTGTGCCCGTTCCACGACGAGAAGTCGCCGTCCTTCCAGGTCAGCCCGAGCAAGGGGCTCTTCCACTGCTTCGGCTGCCAGGAGGGCGGCGACACCATCACGTTCGTGATGAAGGTCGACCACCTCACCTTCTCGGAGGCGGTCGAGCGCCTGGCCGGCCAGGCCGGCATCACCCTGCGCTACGAGGAGGGCGGGTACAACCCCTCCCACCAGCGCGGCGAACGCATCCGCCTGGTCGAGGCCCACAAGACCGCCGCCGAGTGGTACGCGGAGCAGCTCGCGGTCAGCCCGGAGGCCGAGGCCGGCCGGGTCTTCCTCGCCGAGCGCGGCTTCGACCAGGCAGCCGCCGTCCACTTCGGCGTCGGCTACAGCCCCCAGGGCTGGGACCACCTCACCCGCTACCTGC
Source organism: Streptomyces sp. NPDC051207 (assembly GCF_040682395.1). Lineage (NCBI taxonomy): Bacteria > Bacillati > Actinomycetota > Actinomycetes > Kitasatosporales > Streptomycetaceae > Streptomyces > Streptomyces sp. NPDC051207. The sequence goes on from NZ_JBFBAX010000007.1 coordinate 35,885, forward strand.
GCGGCAAGGGCTTCAGCGACAAGGAGCTGATCCTCTCCGGGCTCGCCCAGGAAGGCCGCCGCGGCCCCATCGACCGGTTCCGCGGCCGGCTGATGTGGCCCATCCGCGACATCGGCGGCGACGTCGTCGGCTTCGGCGCCCGCAAGCTGTACGACGCGGACAACGGCCCCAAGTACCTCAACACGCCCGACACGGCGATCTACCGCAAGTCCCAGGTGCTCTACGGCATCGACCTCGCCAAGAAGGACATCGCCAAGGCGTCCCGCGCGGTCGTCGTCGAGGGCTACACCGACGTCATGGCCTGCCACCTCGCCGGCGTCACCACCGCCATCGCCACCTGCGGCACGGCCTTCGGCAGCGACCACATCAAGATCCTCCGCCGGCTGCTGATGGACAACGGCTCGGCGCGCGTCATCTTCACCTTCGACGGCGACGCGGCGGGCCAGAAGGCCGCGCTGCGCGCCTTCGAGGACGACCAGAAGTTCGCCGCCGAGACGTACATCGCCATCGCCCCGGACGGCATGGACCCCTGCGACCTGCGCCTGGCCAAGGGCGACGACGCGGTCGCCGACCTGGTCGAACCCCGCACGCCCCTCTTCGAGTTCGCACTCCGCCAGATCGTGAGCCGCTACGACCTGGACACCCCGGCCGGCCGGGCGGCGGCGCTGGACGAGGCAGCCCCGGTCGTCGCCCGCATCAAGAACAGCGGCGCCCAGCACGAGGTCGCCGTGCAGCTCGCCGGCATGCTCGGCATCCTCGACACGCAGTTCGTCGTCAAGCGGGTGGCACAGCTGGCCCGCTGGGCCCGCGACCGCGGCGGCAAGGGCCCGGCCCCGGACCGCCGGAACCCGTCCCGGACGTACGAGGCGGCCCCCCGCGCGACCGCCCCCGGCCCGGCCCTCAACCTCCGCAACCCGGTCTACGCCACCGAGCGCGAACTGCTCAAACTCGCCCTCCAGCGCCCGGAGTTGGTGTCCCCGGCATTCGACGCGTACGGCGTCGACGAGTTCACCGCCGCACCGTACGCGGCCGTCCGCCAGGCCATCATGGACGCGGGCGGCGCCGAGTCCGGCACCCAGGACCCGCAGGACTATCTGGTCCGGGTCCGCGAGGCCGCTCCCGACGACACCGTGCGTGCCATGGTCACCGAACTCGCCGTCGAGGCGATCATGCTGCACCGCGGCATGAAGGAGGTCGACGAGACCTACGCGGGCGCCCAGTTGGTCACCGTGCGCCGCCGGGCGGTCGAGCGCCGCATCCGCGACATCACGGGCCGGCTGACCCGCCTCGGCAGCAGCGGCGACGCGGCCCAGCTCGCCGCCGTGCAGAACGAGCTGTGGGTCCTGCAGAAGTACGACCAGGCCCTGCGGGAACAGGGCGCCGCCGCGCTGTGAACCGCGCGCGGCACTGACGCCCGCGGCTCAAGCCCGTACCGAGCCCTGAATTTCCCGCCTGGGTAACCGGTCGGTCACGCACCGGACTCAAAAAGTGCTCGCAAGCCCCTCGTGGCAGCTGTGTGTCGTACTCCACACTGGGTCCGGTGCCTGAGTCCTCGGAGCGCGGCCGGTCCGTCCCCCACGGTCCCGACGATCCCGCTGTTCCGCTCATCGCGTACGGGACGGACAGCGGCGAGGCCGCCGACTCCGCCCCGAAGTACCGCTGCCGCCCCCCTTGGCAGCGATCATCCTGGAGGTCGCCCCCGTGCAGACCCGGACCCTGACCGCCGACACCAGCAGCGCCCTCGGCGCGGAAGAACCCGACGCGGAGCCCGACGTCCTCGTGCCCGCGCAGACCCGTGCCGCGCTCCACCCCGAGACCGCCGAACCACCGCCCGCCCGCCCCGAGACCGGCGGCCCCTCGTCGGACCTGTTCCGCCAGTACCTGCGCGAGATCGGCCGCATCCCCCTGCTCACCGCGGCCGAGGAAGTCGAACTCGCCCGCCGGGTGGAGGCCGGACTCTTCGCCGAGGAGCGGCTGCGGCTCGCCCCCGACCTCGACAGTCGGCTCGCGGACGACCTCGACAGGCTCGTCGTCATGGGCCGCATGGCCAAGCGCCGCCTCATCGAGGCCAACCTGCGCCTCGTGGTCTCCGTCGCCAAGCGCTACGTCGGCCGCGGCCTGACCATGCTCGACCTGGTGCAGGAGGGCAACCTCGGCCTGATCAGGGCCGTCGAGAAGTTCGACTACGCGCGCGGCTACAAGTTCTCCACGTACGCCACCTGGTGGATCCGGCAGGCCATGTCCCGCGCCCTCGCCGACCAGGCCCGCACCATCCGCGTCCCGGTCCACGTCGTCGAACTGATCAACCGTGTCGTCCGCGTCCAGCGCCGCATGCTCCAGGAACGCGGCCGCGAACCCACCCCGGAGGAGGTCGCCGCGCACCTCGACCTGCCGCCCGAGCGGGTCGGCGAGGTCCTGCGCCTCGCCCAGGAACCGGTCTCGCTGCACGCCCCGGTCGGCGAGGAGGACGACGTGGCGCTCGGCGACCTCATCGAGGACGGCGACGCCGCGAGCCCCGTCGAGTCGGCCGCGTTCCTGCTGCTGCGCGAACACCTGGAGGCGGTGCTGTCCACGCTCGGCGAACGCGAACGCAAGGTGGTCCAGCTCCGCTACGGCCTCGCCGACGGCCGCCCCCGCACCCTGGAGGAGATAGGGCGCCTGTTCGGGGTGACCAGGGAACGCATCCGCCAGATCGAGTCCAAGACCCTGAACAAACTCCGCGACCACGCCTACGCGGACCAGCTCAGGGGCTACCTGGACTGAGCCCCGGGGTGCCGCCGCACCCGCCGCCGCGGCGGCACCCCGGCGCCGGGCCGCGCCTCAGTCCACCTCGGCCACGGCCTGCGCGAACTGCGCCCGGTACAGCCGCGCGTAGGCCCCGCCCGCGTCCAGCAGCTCGGCATGCGCGCCCTGCTCCACGATCGCCCCGTCCTCCATCACGAGGATCGTGTCCGCGTCCCGGATCGTCGACAGCCGGTGCGCGATCACGAACGACGTCCGCCCGTGCGCCAGCTTCGCCATCGCCTTCTGGATGAGCACCTCGGTCCGGGTGTCCACGGAACTCGTCGCCTCGTCCAGCACCAGGATCACCGGGTCGGACAGGAACGCCCGCGCGATGGTGATGAGCTGCTTCTCGCCCGCGCTGACCCCGCTGCCCTCGTCGTCTATCACGGTGTCGTACCCGTCGGGCAGCGTCCGCACGAACCGGTCGGCGTGCGCGGCCCGCGCCGCCTCCTCGATCTCCCCGCGCGTGACCTCGCGGGAGGCGCCGTACGCGATGTTCTCCGCGATGGTGCCGCCGAACAGCCAGGTGTCCTGGAGCACCATGCCGATCCCGGCCCGCAGGTCGTCCCGGGACATCCGCGCGATGTCGACGCCGTCGAGGGTGATGCGCCCGCCGGACACCTCGTAGAACCGCATGAGCAGATTGACGAGCGTGGTCTTGCCCGCGCCGGTCGGCCCGACGACGGCGACGGTCTGCCCCGGCTCGACGGTCAGCGTCACATCCTCGATGAGCGGCCTGTCGGGGTCGTACCGGAACGACACGTGCTCCAGCGCCACCCGCCCGCGCGGCTCGGCCGGCTTCTCGGCCGGCACCGGGTCGGCCGACTGCTCCTCGGCGTCCAGCAGCTCGAAGACCCGCTCGGCCGACGCGACGCCCGACTGCACGAGGTTCGCCATCGACGCGACCTGCGTCAGCGGCATCGAGAACTGCCGCGAGTACTGGATGAACGCCTGCACGTCACCGATGGACAGCGCGCCCGAGGCGACCCGCAGCCCGCCGACGACCGCGACGAGCACGTAGTTGATGTTCGACACGAACATCATCAGCGGCTGCATGATGCCGCTGTTGAACTGCGCACGGAACCCGGCCTCGTACAGCGCCTCGTTCTGCTCGGCGAACTGCCGCGCCGACTCCTCCTGCCGGCCGAACACCTTCACCAGGGCGTGCCCGGTGTACATCTCCTCGATGTGCGCGTTCAGCGTGCCCGTGGAGCGCCACTGCTGCACGAAGTGCGGCTGCGACCGCTTGCCGACGCGCGTGGCGACGACGAACGACAGCGGTACCGTCACCAGCGCGACCAGCGCCAGGATCCAGGAGACGTAGAACATCATGGCGAGCACGCCGACGATGGTCAGCACCGAGTTGATGAGCTGGCCCATCGACTGCTGGAGGGTCTGCCCGATGTTGTCGATGTCGTTGGTGGCCCGGCTGAGCACCTCGCCGCGCTGCCGCTTGTCGAAGTACGACAGCGGCAGCCGCGACAGCTTCGTCTGCACGTCCTCGCGCAGCCGGAACATCGTGCGGTTCACGGCCCGGTTCACCAGCCGCGTCGCCACCGCCATCAACAGACCGGCGCCGAGGAACACGCCCAGCGCGGTCAGCAGGACGTTCCCCACGGCCGTGAAGTCGATGCCCTCGCCCGGCGTGAAGTCCGTGCTGCGGAGCATGTCCGCGACGTCGCCGTCGCCGCGCTCCCGCATGGCGTCGAGGACCTGCTCCTTGCTCGCCCCGGCCGGCATGTCCCGGCCGACGATCCCCGCGAACACCAGGTCGGTGGCCCGGCCGAGGATCTTCGGCCCGACCACGTTGAGGGCGACGCTGATCACCACGCACGCCAGCAGCAGCCAGATCGTGGCCCGCTCCGGCCGGAAGTGCCCCACGAGCCGCCTGCCGGACTCCTTGAAGTTCATCGAGCGCTGATCGGGGCCGCCCCCGGCCATCATCCGCGCCATCGGCCCGGCCATCAGGCAGCCTCCGCTTCCGTCAGCTGGGAGAGCACGATCTCCCGGTAGGTCTCGTTGCCCGCCATCAGCTCGTGGTGCCGGCCCGTGCCGACGACCCGGCCCTCGTCCAGGACGACGATCCGGTCGGCGTCCCGGATGGTCGCCACCCGCTGGGCCACGATCACCACCGTCGCCTCCGCGGTCTCCCGGGCCAGCGCCGCGCGCAGGGCCGCGTCGGTGGCGTAGTCGAGGGCGGAGAAGGAGTCGTCGAAGAGGTAGATCTCCGGGCGCTGCACCAGGGTGCGGGCGATGGCCAGACGCTGGCGCTGGCCGCCGGAGACGTTGGTGCCGCCCTGCGCGACCGGCGCGTCCAGACCGCCCTCGAGGCGCTCCACGAACTCCCTGGCCTGCGCCACCTCCAGCGCGTGCCACAGCTCCTCGTCGGTGGCGTCCGGATTGCCGTACCGCAGGTTGGTCGCCACGGTGCCCGCGAACAGGTACGGCTTCTGCGGCACCAGGCCCACGGTCCTCGCCAGCAGCTTCGGCTCGACGGCCGACACGTCCACCCCGTCGACCAGTACCTCGCCCTCGGTCGCGTCGAACAGCCGGGGCACCAGCCCCAGCAGCGTCGACTTGCCGCTGCCGGTCGAGCCGATGACGGCGGTCGTCTCACCGGGCCGCGCCACCAGGTCGACGTTCCTGAGGACCGGCTCCTCGGCACCCGGATAGCGGAAACCGGCCCCGCGGATCTCCAGATGGCCGTGCCGGCGCAGCTCGGTGACGGGCGCCGCCGGGGGCACCACGCTGGAGGAGGTGTCCAGCACCTCCTGCACGCGCTCGGCGCACACCTCCGCGCGCGGCACCATCATGAACATGAAGGTGGCCATCATCACGGACATCACGATCTGCATCAGATAGGCGAGGAACGCGGTCAGATCACCGATCTGCATCCCGCCGCTGTCGATGCGGTGGGCCCCGAACCACACCACCGCGATCGACGACAGGTTCACCACCGTCATCACGATCGGGAACATCAGCGCGAGCAGGTTCCCGGTGCCCAGCGACATCTCGGTCAGCTCGCTGTTGGCCCGCCGGAAGCGCTGCTCCTCGTAGGTGTCCCGGACGAAGGCGCGGATCACGCGGTTGCCGGTGATCTGCTCGCGCAGCACCCGGTTCACCGTGTCCAGCCGCTCCTGCATGGCCCGGAACAGCGGGCGCAGCCGCCGCACGATCAGCGTCACGCAGATGCCCAGCACCGGCACCACCGCCACCAGCACCCCGGACAGCGGCACGTCCAGGCCCAGCGCCAGCACGATGCCGCCGACGCACATGATCGGCGCCGACACCATCAGCGTGAACGTCATCAGCGCCAGCATCTGGATCTGCTGCACGTCGTTCGTCGTACGGGTGATCAGCGAGGGCGCCCCGAAGTGGCCGACCTCACGGGCGGAGAACGACTGCACCCGGTCGAAGACGGCCGCCCGCAGGTCCCGGCCGACCGCGGCGGCGGTGCGGGCGCCGTAGTACACGGCACCGATGTTGCACACCACCTGCGCCAGCGAGATGGCGATCATCAGGGCGCCGTGGCCGATGATGTAGCCGGTGTCGCCCTTCACGACACCGTTGTCGATGATGTCCGCGTTGAGCGTGGGCAGGTAGAGGGTGGCGCAGGTCTGCAGCAACTGCAGCAGCACTACGGCAGCCATGTGTGGTCGGTACGGCCTGAGGCAGGCCCGCAGGAGTCGTATGAGCACGCGTGCGTCTCTCGGAGTCGGCGAAAAGGGGCCGGATGGTTGCCCCTGGCCCCTATCGTCGGGCACTCCCCCTGCGTTACCTCAACCGATTAACCCAACAGGCGGGTCACGCGCCGTGACGCGACGGCGGCCCCGAACGCCCCCCGGGGGTGCGTCTGCCTCCGCCTACTCGTGCGCCCCGGGCTGCGTCCGACCCTGCTTACCCGGGCACCCCCGGGGCGCGTCCGGCCCTGCTTACCCCAACGCCCCGGAGTGCGTCTGCTCCCGCCTACCCGAACGCCCCGGGGTGCGTCTGCTCCCGCACCGACACGAACTGCCGGCGCACCGCCTGGCCCACCGCCAGCTCCTCGCCCGGCTCCAGCACCTGCGCGACCGGTCCCTGCCAGACCGGCGGGGTGCGCGGGTCGAGGGCACCCTGCGAGACGCCGAGCGCCCAGGCCGCCTGCCGCGCCGCGCCGAGCGCCGCGTAGTCGGCGGGCTGCACCACCACGACCTGCGCCCCGAACAGCGACGGCGCCGCCGCCTGCACCGCGGGCAGCTCGGCCGCCGCGCCCAGCAGGAAGATCCGCCGCACCGCCACGCCCCGGCCGCGCAGCACGTCCAGGGCGTCCGCCAGCCCGCACAGCATCCCCTCGAACGCGGCCCGTGCCAGGTGCTCCGGTCGCATCGACTCGCGCCTGAGCCCCGTCAGCGTGCCGGCGGTGTGCGGCAGCTGCGGGGTCCGCTCGCCCTCCAGATAGGGCAGCAGCACCAGCCCGTGCGCGCCCGGCGTCGACTTCATCGCCAGCTCGGACAAGCCCTCCAGATCGGGCACCCCGAGCAGCTCGGCGGTGCCGCGCAGGGTCCGTACGGCGTTCAGGGTGGTGACGACCGGCAGGTGCATGCCGGTCGCGTCCGCGAGGGAGGTGATCATCCCGTGCTGGTCGACCAGCGCCTCCGGATGCACGGCCATCACCGACCCGGACGCCCCGAGCGACACCACCGCGTCACCGAGCCCGATCCCCAGGCCGAACGCGGCGGCCTGCGTGTCACCGGTCCCGGCGGAGATCAGCAACCCCTCCGGCGTCGTACCGGCGGCGTCGGCCGGACCGATCACCTCCGGCAGCACCGCCTGGTGGCCGAGCGCCAGCTCGACCAGATCGGGGCGGTAGGCGCCGGTCGCCGCCGACCAGTAGCCCGTCCCGGAGGCGCCGCCCCGGTCCGTGGTCCGGCGCGCCGGCCGCCCGAGCAGCTGCCACACCAGCCAGTCGTGCGCCTGGAGCAGCGCGGCCGTGCGCCGGGCGTTGTCGGGCTCGGTCCGGGCGAGCCAGCGCAGCTTGGTCACCGGCTGCGGCGCCTGCGGCACACAGCCCACGGCCTGCGCCCACGCCTCGCGCCCGCCGAGCGCGTCGACCAGGTCGGCGGCGGCGACCTGCGTCCGCTTGTCCGCGCCGACCATCGCGGGCCGCACGGTGCTGCCCTGGGCGTCCAGCGGCACGACCGCGTTGGCCTGCGCGGACACACCGATGGCCTGCACGCCCTCCAGCAGCCCGCCGCCCGCCGCCTCGCCCAGGGACAGCAGCCAGGCCTGCGGATCGACGTCGCAGGGCCGCCCGCCCTCCGGGCTCTCCAGCGGATGCGGGGCATACCCCTGCCGGAGCACGGCTCCCGTGTCCGAGTCACAGACGACGATGCGAGTGAAATCGGGCGCACTGTCCAGCCCGGCGACTATCCCCATGTCCGAAATTCTGCCGCACGCGGGCAGGGCCCGGGGCGCGCCCGTGAGCCGGGCGCGCCCCGGGCCCTGATCCGCGGGGCGGGCCTCAGGTGTTGCTGGTGCCCCAGTCGTCCCCGCCCGTGCCGTTCACACCACGCTCGCGCAGGGTCCGCACCCGCTGGGCGACGGACTCCGGCATGCGGTCACCGACCTTGTCGCTGACCACGTGGTACGCCTTGCCCGCGAAGTGCTTGCCCTGCTGGGCGGCGGACTCCGCGGTATTGCGGACGGCGGGGTTCTGCGCGACCTGGCGCGCTGACTTCATGAGCTGTTCGTAGCGCTCTCGTCCGGCCCTCGTGCCCAGTACATATCCCAGAGCGAGTCCGGCGACGAACGTGAGCCGGTAACGCATGGCGGCCACCCTTCCCTTGCACAGGTCTCCGGTACGGCGTCGGCGCCGGGGAGTACCGATTGGCGGAGCACCCCCCTGCTTGCGCTAATGTATGTGTCGCAGCGAGCGCGCGCCCTCTGGCGAATACCCAGGCAGGCACGATTCGATGCAGAACGAGGCATTCCTCCGTAGCTCAATTGGCAGAGCAGCCGGCTGTTAACCGGCAGGTTACTGGTTCGAGTCCAGTCGGGGGAGCTCGGTCCTCCGTAGCTCAATTGGCAGAGCAGCCGGCTGTTAACCGGCAGGTTACTGGTTCGAGTCCAGTCGGGGGAGCACGCTGAACGAGGACCCCGCCGGGGTCCTTTTTCATGCCCGGTTCCTGCCCGGCCCCCTGCCCGCCCCGTCCGCTCTCCCGTTCATTTTCCGGTCCGGTGGAACCGCGCGGGCCTGCGGCGCAGTCCTCATGACCGTGCGCGTCCTGCCGCGCGCGGCCAACCGGGGCCAGTCGAGGCAGGAGATCGTATGAGCGGCTATGCTGCGGCAGACGGCGCGCACACATGTACGCGACACGCCGCTATGGGGCGGTAGCTCAGCCGGTTAGAGCAGCGGACTCATAATCCGTCGGCCGTGGGTTCGAGTCCCACCCGCCCCACCACTCGCTACGCGGGCAGAACCGTTTCTACCTGCGGATTGGCGGCATTGTCCTGCCAGGCACTCGATCGGGTGTGAGCGCGGGCTCTGCCGACGCCCCCACCCGGCACCCCTCCGCGTCCGCCCTCACTGAAGCCCGCCCTCACCCCTCCCGACCGCATGCCGGACACGGCTCCGCCCAGTGGGAACGTGCCCATAGAGTGACGTCCGAGATCGTGCCGGGGCCCGAGCGCAAGGAGCAGGACGTGAGTGGACAGACCGTACGCTGGGGGATCCTGGCGACCGGTGGGATGGCCGCCGCCTTCACCGAGGATCTGTTGCGGGAGCCGGAGGCGCGTGTCACCGCGGTCGGGTCACGGTCGGCCGACGGGGCGCGGCGGTTCGCCGAGCGGTTCGGCATCCCGCGTGCGCACGGCACCTGGCGGGAGCTGGCCGCCGACCCGGAGGTCGACGTCGTCTACGTCGCCACCCCGCACGCCCACCACCTCGCCGCCGCGACGGCCTGTCTGGAGGCGGGCAAGCCGGTGCTGTGCGAGAAACCGTTCGCGTTGAGCGGGCGGCAGACCCGTGCCCTGGTGGAACTGGCCGACAAGCAGGGGCTGTTCCTGATGGAGGCGATGTGGACGTACGTCAATCCCACCGTGCGCCGCGTCGCGGATCTGGTCGCCGACGGCGCCATCGGTGAGGTGCGCGCGCTGCACGCCTCGTTCGGCGGGCGCGTGACCGTGCCGCCCGAGCACCGGCTGTGGGACCCGGCGGCCGGGGGCGGAGCCCTGCTGGATCTGGGCACCTACCCGGTGTCATTCGCGCATCTGCTGCTCGGCGTTCCCGACAGCGTCACCGCCCACGCGCGGCTGTCCGAGCGGGGCGTCGACGCCCAGACCGGTGTCCTGCTCGGGTACGCCGACGGGGCGATGGCCGTGCTGACGTGCTCGCTGCTCGCCGACGACGAGCGCCGGGCGGTGGTGTACGGCACGGCGGGGCGCATCGAGATACCGGCCGACTTCTACAACCCGCGCTCCTTCGTGCTGCACCGCGACGGCCACGAGCCGCAGACGGTGACCGCCCCGCCGCAGCGCGGCAACGGCTACGGTCATCAGGCCCGGGAAGTGATGCGCTGTCTGCGGGCGGGGCTGACGGAGTCGCCGCTGGTGCCGCTGGCGGGGTCGCTCGCGGTCATGGACACCCTGGACAAGGTGCGGGAACTCGTCGGGGTGCGGTACCCCGGGGAGTGACCGGCGGGCCGGAAACGGGACGGGCCCGCCCCCGCGCCCCGGGTGAACCGGGACGAGGGGGCGGGCCTGCGGTGCGGCACCGTGCGGGGCGGCGTCGGTGTGCCGCACCGGGCCTTGGTCAGGCGCCGGGCAGGACGCCGGTGCGGGCCACCTCGGCGTACCAGCGGGCGCTGGCCTTCGGGATGCGCGTGCCGGTGGGGTAGTCGACGTAGACGGCGCCGAAGCGCTTGCTGTAGCCGTGCGCCCACTCGAAGTTGTCCAGCAGCGACCACAGGAAGTAGCCGCGGACGTCCGCGCCGTCCTGGATGGCCTGGTGCACGGCGGCCAGGTGGCCGCGCACGTAGGCGATCCGCTCGGGGTCGTTGACGTTGCCCTCGGGGTCGGCGTAGTCGTGGAAGGCGGCGCCGTTCTCGGTGATGACCAGCGGCAGTCGGGGGAAGTCGGACGCCAGCCGCCGCAGCAGGTCGTACAGGCCGGACGGGTCGACGGCCCAGCCCATCGCGGTGGTCTCGCCGGGCGGCTGGTGGAACGCGACCCGGTCGGCCGCCGGCCAGGGGCTGTGGGTGCTCCTGCCGTGGCCGTCCGAGGTGTGGGTGCCGCTGCCGTCGGTCTCGGAGACCAGGGTGGGCGTGTAGTAGTTGACGCCGAGGAAGTCCAGCGGCTGGTGGATCTGCCGGACGTCGCCGTCGCGGACGAAGGACCAGTCGGTCAGCCCGGCGGTGTCCTTGAACAGGTCCTCCGGGTAGGCGCCCTGGAGCATCGGCCCGGTGAAGACCCGGTTGGCCAGCGCGTCGATCCGGCGGGCCGCGTCCCTGTCGGCCTCGCGGCCGGTGAGCGGCCGTACGTGGTGGATGTTGAGCGTGACCGAGCACTGGGCGTCGGCGGGGATGCGGTCGCGCAGCGCCTGAACGGCCAGGCCGTGGGCCAGGTTCAGGTGGTGGGCGGCGCGCAGCGCGGCGACCGGGTCGGTGCGGCCGGGGGCGTGCACGCCGGAGCCGTAGCCGAGGAAGGCGCTGCACCAGGGCTCGTTCAGGGTGGTCCAGGTCTTCACCCGGTCGCCGAGGGCGTCCGCCGCGAGGGCCGCGTACTCGGCGAACCGCTCGGCGGTGGCGCGCTCGGGCCAGCCGCCCGCGTCCTCCAGCTCCTGCGGCAGGTCCCAGTGGTAGAGCGTGGCGACGGGCTGGATGCCCTTGTCGAGGAGTTCGTCGGCCAGGCGGCGGTAGAAGTCCAGGCCCTTCTGCACGGCGGGGCCCCGCCCGGTGGGCTGGATGCGGGGCCAGGCCAGGGAGAAGCGGTAGGCGCCGAGGCCCAGGTCGGCCATGAGGGCGACGTCCTCGCGCCAGCGGTGGTAGTGGTCGGTGGCGATGTCGCCGGTGTCGCCGTTGCGGACCCGTCCGGGGGTGCGGGCGTAGGTGTCCCAGATGGAGGGCGTCCGGCCGTCCTCTGCGGCCGCCCCCTCGATCTGGTACGAGGCGGTCGCCGAGCCCCAGAGGAAGCCCTCCGGGAAGGTGCGGGCGGCGTCGGGGGTTGCGGTCTGCTCTGCTGCGGGGACCACGGGGATCCTTTCGGGAAGGGGCACGGGGGGGGATGCGAGTGGCCCGAGGGGCCGGGGGTCAGCCCTTGACGGCGCCCGCCATGATGCCGCTGACGATCTGGCGGCCGAAGATGATGAACATCACCAGCAGCGGCAGCGTGCCGAGCAGCGCGCCCGCCATGATCAGCGACTGGTCGCGGACGTAGCCGGCGCTGAGCTGGGTGAGGGCGACGGGGACCGTCGGGTTGGTCATGTCGAGCACCACGAAGGGCCAGAAGAAGTCGTTCCAGGCGTGCACGAACGTGATCATGAACAGCACCGCCATCGCGGGCCGCGCGACCGGCAGCACGATGCTCCAGAAGATGCGCAGCGAGTGCGCGCCGTCCACCCGTCCGGCCTCGACCAGCTCGTCCGGCAGCGCCTCCGACAGGTACTGCCGCATGAAGAACACGCCGACCGCGCTCACCAGGGTCGGGAAGATCACGGCGGGCAGCTGCTGCGACCAGCCCAGCTCGGACATCATCATGAACAGCGGGACGACACCGAGCTGCGGCGGCACCATCATCGTGCCGATCACCAGCATCAGCAGCACGTTGCGGCCCTTGAACCGCAGCTTGGCGAAGGCGAAACCGGCCAGCGTCGCGAACATCACCGTGGACAGCGCGATGACACCGGCCACGATCGTGCTGTTGATCATGGCCTTGCCCATCGCCGCCTCGTCCCAGGCGCGGGCGAGGTTGCTGAAGAGGTTCGGGCCGGGCAGGAACGGCGGCGGCGTCTCGCTGACGCGGGTGTTGTCCGTCGAGGCCGCCACCATCGTCCAGTACAGCGGGAAGATCGACAGGATCGCCGTGATGGCGAGCAGGACGTAGGCGAGCGGGCCCGCGTGGTGCTGGCGTCCGGCGCGCGGGACGAACAGCCGGAGGCGACCGCGCGCGGCGTGCCGCCCGGAGGAGGGCCGGGCCGGTGCGTTCGTCCGGACCGGGAAGCTTTCGGTGGTCATTGCGGACTCCTGGTCAGGACGTACGGGAGCGCAGGCGCCTGATCAGGCGCTGGGCCACGAAGACGAGGACGAGCAGCAGGAACATCGCCCAGGCGACCGTCGCCGAGCGGCCCATCTGGTAGTTCTTCCAGCCCTCCTCGTACAGCAGCAGGCCCAGCGTCTGGTACTGGTTGTCCGCGCCGCCCGAGATGCCGTTGGGGCCCTGCCCGAAGATCAGCGGTTCGCCGAACAGCTGGGTCGCGCCGATCGTGGAGAGCACGATGGTGAAGACGATGGTGGAGCGGATCCCCGGCACGGTGACGTGGGTGAACTGCTTCCAGCGGGACGCGCCGTCGATGGCGGCGGCCTCGTACCGGTCGGCGGGGATGGCCTGCATGGCGGCCAGGTACAGCAGGGCGTTGTAGCCGGTCCAGCGCCAGATGACGATGGTGGAGATGGCGGCCTGGGCGGGCCACTTGTCGGCCTCCCAGTTCACCGGGTCCACGCCGACCACGCCGAGCGCCCAGTTGATCATGCCGAAGTCGCGCTCGAAGAGCATGGTGAACACCAGGGCGGCGGCGCCCACCGACGTGGCGTACGGCACGAGTGAGGCGACGCGGAAGAACAGCGAGCCGCGCATCCGGTAGTTGAGCAGGTGCGCCAGGCCCAGCGCCATCAGCAGCTGGGGGACCGTGGACAGCACGCCGATGGTGACGGTGTTGAGCAGAGCGTTCCAGAACCGCGAGTCGTTCCACAGCTCGACGTAGTTGTCGAGCGCCACCCACTCCATGACGTCGAGGGTGGCCAGTTCCACCCGGTGCAGGGAGATCCAGGACGTGTAGACGAGGGGGTAGAAGCTGAACGCGGCGAACACGACGAAGAACGGGGCGACGAACGCGTAGGGTGCGCCCTTGACGTCCAGCCGGTGCAGCAGCGCGCCGCGCCGCCGGCCGGCGCCGTCGCCTGCCGGTCCCGGGGGCGGGCCGCCGGGCCCTGCGCCGGCCTGGGCCTTGGTGGTGGAGATGGCCACCGGACTTCCTTCCTGAGAGCAGATGCGTGAGCCGGGCCCCGGGCCCGCCGCAGGTGCGCGGGCCCGGGGAACCGAGGGGCGAAGGTCAGCCGACGGCCTTCTCGATGCGCTCGGCGGTGGTCTTCCACGCCTCGTCGCGCGAGGCGCCCTGCTGCTCGATCAGGGTCAGGCCCTGGGAGAAGGTGTCCTTGATCGTGCCGTCCTTGCGGCCGAGGACCTGCTTGTCCGGTATGTCCTGCGCCGCCGCACCGAAGATCTGGCCGATGGGGGCGCCGTTGAAGTACTCCGAGGTGACGTTCTTGACGTCGGGCATCTCCAGCGCCTTCTGCGAGGACGGGACGCTGCCCTGCTTCTTGAAGATGTGGGCCTGCTGCTCCGGCGCGGTCAGCCACGCGACGAGCTTCTTCGCCTCTTCCTTCACCGGGCTGTTCTCGACCACGCCGAGGAAGGAGCCGCCCCAGTTGGCGCCCTTGGGGGCCTTGGCGACGTCCCACTTGCCCTTGTTCTTCTCACCGGCCTTCTCACCGATGTGGCCGAGCATCCAGGCCGGGCAGACGGCGGTGGCGAAGGTGCCGTTGGCCAGTCCGGGGTCCCAGCCCGGCTGGAACTGGCGGAGCTTGGCGCTCAGGTCGTTCTCGGCGGCGTCCGCGGCGAGGTTCCAGGCCTCCTTCACGGCCGGGTTCTTGTCGTAGATCAGGTCGCCGTTCTCGTTGTAGTACTGCTCGGGGTAGCCGTAGACCATCGCGTTGAACAGGCCGCTGGCCGCGTCCATGTAGGCCACGCCCTTGCCCTTGAAGTCCTTCTTGAAGGTGCGGCCGACGTCGACGTACTTCTTCCAGTCGCCCTCCCACAGCTTGGCCACCTCGTCGCGGTCGGTGGGCAGGCCGGCCTTCTCGAAGTAGTCCTTGCGGTAGCAGACGGCCATCGGGCCGATGTCGGTACCCAGGCCCAGCACCTTGCCGTCCTCGGTGGTGATCTGGGACTGCTTCCACGGCAGGAAGTGGTCGGTGCCCGGCACGTCGGAGAAGTCGGCGAACCTCGCGGCCTGGGTGTCGACGATCTCCTTGGCCCGGCCGATCTCGATGCCCTGGATGTCCTTCAGGCCCTTGCCCGCGGCGAGCCGGGTCTGCAGGGCGGTGTAGTACGTCTGCTCGTCACCGGCCACCTCGGCCTTGATGTCGACGCCGGGGTTCTCCTTCTCGTACTGCTCGAGCAGGCCGGTCTCCTTGAAGCCCATCACCCCGTACATGCCCATGGTGATGACGACCTTGCCGTCCTTCTTGCCGCCGCCCGTCACCGAGTCGTCGCCGCTGCTGCAGCCGGCGACCAGCGAGAGCGCCCCGACGGCGGCGACCACCGCCACCGCCTTGGTGCGCATCGATCGGTTAGTGCCCATGGATCTCCTCCTAGCGAAGGCGCTGACACATCGGAGTGACGAGTTCTGCGATGACAGCGGCTCTGATGGGGGTGGGAACGTGCCCAACTCTGGATGGGCACGTTCCCACCGCGGTTGGAAGACTCCTGGTAGCGAGCGAATCTGTCAATGACTTGAACGCAAATGGCACGCACTGCTCCGCACGGGCTTTTGTTCCGAGCCCGTCCGGGGGGTGCTGCGCACCGGGCGGCGTCTGTCAGAATTGCCGTCGGCGTCTGTCAGACTTGCCGCTGGTCATGTCCGCGGCCGACGTGTCGCGGTGAATCGCAGCGGAGGAGAGCATGGCCGGCAACCGCCGCCCCACGATCAAAACGGTCGCCGCCCGTGCCGGGGTCGGCCGGACGACGGTCTCCCGTGTCGTCAACGGCTCGGATCTGGTCAGCGCCGACGCGCGGGCCAGGGTCCTCGCCGCGATCAAGGAACTCAACTACGTCCCGAACTCCGTCGCCCGCGGCCTGGTGACCAACCGCACCAACGCGGTGGCCCTGGTGATCCCGGAGTCGGAGAGCCGGCTCGGCTCCGAGCCGTTCTTTGCCGCGCTGATCAGGGGCGTCAGCGGCGCCCTCGCCGAGACCCGCACCCAGCTGCAGCTGATGCTCGTGCGCGACCAGGCCGAGCGGAACCAGCTGACCGAGTCGGTGGCGACCCGCCGCGTGGACGGCGTGCTGCTGGTCTCCGTGCACGCCGACGACCGGCTGCCCGGCGTCCTGGAGGAGATGGGCCTGCCCACGGTCCTGGCCGGCCGCCGCGACGCGCGCGAGCGGCTCAGCTACGTGGACTCCGACAACGCCGGAGGCGCCACAGCGGCCGTACGGCACCTGCTGCGCAGCGGCAGGACCCGCGTCGCCACCATCACCGGCCCGCTCGACATGGACGTCGGCCGCAGCAGGCTCGCCGGCTGGCGCGCGGCCCACGAGGAGGCCGGGGTCGCGGCGCCCGAAGACCTGGTGGAGAACGGGGACTTCACCGAGGAGGGCGGCGGCCGGGCGGTGCGTTCGCTTCTTGAACGGGCCCCCGATCTGGACGCCGTCTTCGCGGCCTCCGACCTCATGGCGGTCGGCGCGCTCGCCGAACTGCGGCGCCTGGGACGGCGGGTGCCCGGTGACGTCGCCGTCGTCGGCTTCGAGGACTCCGTCCTCGCCCGGCACACCAACCCGCCGCTGACGACGGTCCGTCAGCCCGTGGAGGAACTGGGCCGCACGATGGCCCGCATCCTGCTGACCGAGATCGCCGAATCCGGCGCGTCGCGGCAGCAGATGACGCTGCCCACGGAACTGGTGGTGCGGGAGTCCTCCTGAGGGCCGGCGGCGCCGGTTGCCGTGGGCCGGGGTCAGCGTGGCCGGGGGTGGGGCTTCTCGTGGAGCCCGGGGCAGCGAGGGCCGAGGTGGAGTGCCCGGTGGGCCGGGGGCAGCGGCGGCTGGGGACGGGGCGCCTCGCGGGGAGCCGGGGGTCAGCGGTGGCCGAGGGCGGGGCGCCTCGCGGGGTGCCGGGGTCAGCGGTGGCCGAGGGCCGTGCGCAGGGCGCGGCTCAGGTGCGGGGGCAGCGGCGGGCCGTCCGGCTTGGCGCCGGCCGTGAGGGCCTCGGCGACCGTGCGGAGCTTGGTGTTGGACAGCTGGGACGTCTCCCGCAGGATGTGCCAGGCCTCGTCCGACGTGCAGGCCTGGGTGGCCATGAGGATGCCGCGCGCCTGGTCGATCACCGGACGCGAGGCGATCGCCTGGCGGAGCTGGTCCACCTCTTCCTGGAGCACGTGCAGCTGCTCGGCGCGCTCCTGGGCCACCGCCGACGTGGTGAGGGTTCCCGGGGCGGGGCGGGTGTCGCCGCGCAGCGGGTCGGTGGTGTCCAGCCCGGCGAGTTCCAGGATGCGGAGCGGCTGGCCCTGCCAGTTCGCGGTGGTCACCGTGGTGCCGTGCCGGTGCCGGTGGTCGTCGAGCACGTCCAGGAACTGCAGCCCGGCCGTGTCCATGAAGACCACGCCGCTCATGTCCAGGTCGATCCGGCGGACGGTGTCCGGCAGTGCGGCCAGCTCGTCGGCGAGGGCGTCCGCGCATCCGTGGACGAGTTCACCCCGCGGGCTGAGCGTCGCCCGCCCGTCCGGTTCCACGCGGCGGTCGAACGCCGGCGTGTTCAGCCGCCTTGCGAGAGAGGAAGATGCCGCAGAGGTCATGTCACCGCCTTGTCGTACTGTCGAATATCTTGTACGGGACGGGGCCCGCACGTCCCCCGTCACCCGGGGTACACGGATGCGGGAAACGCTGCGAACGGGGACGGCATCCGCGTGCCCGGGGGCTGGTCTTCCGCCTGCCCGCCGGATGGCGTAGTACACCCCGGACGGGGAATGACCCGCGACCGGTCGGGTACGTGCGGCCCAGCCCGCGAGCAGCGCGTGCGGGGGAGGGAAGCCGGCGTTCCGGTGCCCTGTCTGTCGGCGATCGAGGTGTCTGTGTCATGAGTGCTGTGGCCGACCCCGGCGACCTCTCGGGGACGCTGGGGCCACGCGGACCGGCCGGAACGGCGGCGTCCCCCGGGCCGTTCGCCCATCCCGCCCTGTTCTACCGGGACGAGCGGGAGTACCTGGCGGGCACGGTCGCCTTCGTGCGCGACGGACTGGAGGCCGGCGATCCCGTGGCCGTGGCGGTGCCCGGCGAGCATCTGCGGCTCATCCGGGACGCCCTCGGCGAGCACGGCCGGGCGGTGCGGTTCCTGGACATGCGCGAGGCCGGACGCAACCCCGGCCGGATCATCCCCGCCGTGCTGCGCGCCTTCGCCGACGCGACGCCGCCCGGCCGCCGGGCGCGGATCATCGGCGAGCCGATCTGGCCCGGCCGCTCGGACACCGAGTACCCGGCCTGCGCCCAGCACGAGGCGCTGATCAACGCCGCCTTCCAGGGCCGCGCGGCGACCATCCTGTGCCCCTACGACGCCCGCCGCCTCGACGCCCGGGTCCTCGCCGACGCGCACGCCACGCACCCCACCGTCATCCCGGCCGGAGCCGGACGGGAGCGGCCCAGCGCCGCCTACGACCCCGAGGGCGTCGTGGCCCGCTGGAACCGGCCGCTGCCCGGCCCGCCGAGGGCCCTGACGTACGCCTTCGACGCGAAGACCCTCACCCGGGCCCGGCATGTCGCCGTCGGCGAGGGCGAGCGGCTCGGGCTGGTGGGCGTGCGGCTGGAGGACGTGGCGATCGTGACGGCCGAGCTGACCACCAACAGCGTGGTGCACGGCGGGGGGTCGGGCGTGCTGCGGGTGTGGGACGAGGGGGACGCGGTGGTGTGCGAGGTCGTCGACCGGGGCCGGATCACCAACCCACTGGCCGGCCGCCTGCCCGCCCCCCGCGACCAGCGGGGCGGCCGGGGGCTGCTGCTGGTCAATCTGGTGGCCGACCTGGTCCGGGTGCGCACGGGTGAGGAGGGGACCACGATCCGCTGCTGGTTCTCCCGCTGACGGGGCCGGTCCCGCGCCCGGCACCGGCCCCGCGCGGCAGCCCGGAGAGGGGTTCAGCCGGCCATCGGGTCGAGGACCATCGGCTCGATCTTGCCCTCCAGCATGGCGCCCAGGCCCTGCACCGCGCACACGTCCGGGCGTTCCGCGATGTGGACCGGCATGCCGGTCGCCTGCCGCAGCATCGCGTCCAGGCCGGGCAGCAGCGCGCTGCCGCCCACCATCATGATCCCGCGGTCCGCGAGGTCGGCCACCAGATCGGGCGGGCAGTCCCGCAGCACCTTGCCGATGCCGTCGAGGACAGCGGTCAGCGGGGTCTGGATGGCCTCCCGGACGGCGGCGGTGTCCACCCGTACGGAACGCGCGAGGCCCGTGGCGACGTCCCGCCCGTGGATCTCCGTGGAGGCCGGGCCGTTCGGGGTGAGCCCGTTGCCGGACAGCGCGAGCTGGAGGGGGCGTACGGACTGGCTGGGCAGGACCAGTTCGTGCTGCTGGCGCAGGTGCTGGACGATCGCGTGGTCGACCGCCTCACCGCCGACGGGAATGCGCTCGGCGGTCACGATGGAGCCCAGGGACAGCACCGCGACCTGCGTGGCGGCGGCCCCGCACACCATGATCATGGTGGCCTCGGGCCGTTCCACGGGCAGTCCGCAGCCGACGGCGGCGGCGATGAGGGTGTCGACCAGTTCGACGCGGCGCGCCCCGAGGCCGACGAGCGTCTCGATCGTGGCGCGCTGGGCGAGCGGGTCGGCGTCGTGCGGGGTGCAGGCGGCGGCCCGCAGCCGGGGCTTGCGGCGCAGGGCGCGGCGCATCTTGTCGCCGAGCAGCTGCCGCAGCATGCGCTGCGCCATCTCGATGTCGACGACCGAGCCGCCGGAGACCGGGCGGACGACGCGGATGTAGCCGGGGGTGCGGCCCGTCATCTTCTCCGCGAACTCGCCGACCGCGATGAGCGCGCCGGTCCTGGTGTTGACGGCGGCGGCGGACGGCTGGTCCACGACGAGCCCGGCGCCCTTGACGTACACCCGCGTCCGCGCCGCACCGAGGTCGACGGCGAAGTGGCAGCGGCGCAGCTGCTCCAGACTGGCGGTCATGGCGGTTCCTCCCGAGAGCACAGACCGTGGGGCCACCGGGGTGGGGGGCCTCCCTCGCATCGTGCGGGCGCACGGGCGGGGGCGCATTTCTGAGGGGGCCGGGCGGGGTGCGGCCGAACGGGGGGTTTTGCGGGGCGACCGCCGTCCACCCTCGCGAGCCGACCATCACGCCCCCGCGCCCCCCCGTCAGCCCGTGGACCCTCCGCCAGTCCGCGCCCCGCGCCCCCGCCCAGCTCACGACAGCCCCCGGATCACCCCCAGCTCCGCCAGGTCCTGCGGCCGGATCCGGAGTTGGCCGGCGATGGCGGGGGCCTCCCCGGGTGGGCGTTTCAGGATGGCTGCCGCCAGTTCCGGGGCGATGACCGAGAAGTAGCTGTCCGGCGTGGCCCACGTGTTGCCCGGCGCGGCCAGCGCCAGCGCGCCGCCCGAGCCGCCCTCGCCGATCACCAGCGTGGTGACCGGCGTACCCGCGGCGGCCACCGCGCCGAACAGGTCCGCGACGGCGGGGCCCACGCCCTGCCGCTCGGCCTCCCCGTCGTTGGCGGCGCCCGGCGTGTCCACCAGCGTCAGCACCGGGATGCCGAGCCGGTCCGCGAGCCGGATCAGCCGGGCCGCGGTGCGGTAGCCGGCCGGGCGGGTCGCCGTCCCGGTCTGCGCGGCGTACGCGACGGTACGGCCCTCGTGCTCGCCGAACCCGCACAGCATCCCGCCCGGATCGGTGCCGCCGCAGCGGTCGCCGCTGAGGGCGACACGGCGCGTGAAGTAGGCGTCCAGGTAGGCCCCGGCGCGCGGCCGGCGCGGCGAGCGGGCCCGCCGTACGGCGTCCCAGCCGGTGTCCGGCAGGCCGGTCGCGCCGAGCGGCCGGGGCGGCGGCGCGGGGTCGGCGGACGGCGAGGTCAGCAGCCGCAGCCACAGCGCCAGCGTGTCCCGCAGCTCCCCGGGGGCCACCACCGCGTCCGCCGAGCCCGCCGCGACCTGCGCCTCGGCCGTGTACGCGGCCGGGTCCGCGTCCGGCGGCCGGACCCGCGAGCCCGCGAAGCCGACCTGCGCGCCCGGCAGCGCGAGGGTGACGTCCGCGCCCGCGCCGAGGGTGGCCCAGCCGCCCCCGGTCGTCGGGTCCCGCACCACCGCGATCTGCGCCAGCCCCGCCCGCCGGGTCAGCTCCGACTGCCGCGCCGCGCGCTGGAGTTGGGTGAGGGCGAGCATGCCCTCCTGCATGCGGCTGCCTCCGGTGGCGACCAGCGGCACGACCGGCAGCCGGTGCTCACGCGCGTACGTGTACGCCGCCTCCAGCCGGTCCCCGGTGCGTTCGCCGAGCGAGCCGCCGAGGAAGCCGAACTCGAACGCGGTCAGCACGGCCCGCACGCCGCCCACGTGCCCGGTGCCGCACACGACGGACTCCTCCTCGCCGGTCCGCCCGGCGGCGCGGGCACGGGCGGCGTCGTAGCCCTGCCAGCCGAGCGGGCCGTCGGGTCGGAACTCGCCCGAGGGGCGGGGGAGTTCGGCGAAGTCGTCGGTGACGAGGGCGAGCGTGGCGCGGGCGGAGCCGCGTTCAGTCATGGCGCAGCGTCCGCTTCATGATCTTCCCCATGTCGTTGCGGGGCAGCGCGCCGAGGTGGTGCAGGACCCGGGGCCGCTTGTGCGGTGCGAGCCGCCGGGCCACGTGACCGGCCAGCTCCTCCAGCGTCGGCGGTGCCTGCGGATCGGCCGGCACGACCCACGCGACGATCCGCTCGCCCAGGTCCGGGTCGGGCTCCCCGGTGACGGCCGCCTCCCGCACCCCCGGATGCTCCAGCAGCGCGTTCTCGATCTCCCCGGCGCCGATCTTGTAGCCGCCGCTCTTGATCAGGTCGGTGGCCTTCCGGCCGACGATGCGGACGTACCCGTCGGGGTCGCGGACCGCCATGTCACCGGTCCGGAACCAGCCGTCCGCCGTGAACGCCGCCGCCGTCGCGTCCGGCCGGTTCAGGTACTCCGTGAACAGGTTCGGGCCGCGCACCTGGATCTCCCCGACGCTCTCCCCGTCGTACGCCGTGATCTGCGTGCCGTCGTCCTCCACGAGCCGCAGCTCGACGCCCGGCAGCGGCTCGCCGACCGTGCCGGCGCGCGGCTCGCCGTCCGCGCGGACGCTGGTGTTCATCAGCGTCTCCGTCATGCCGTACCGCTCGACGACCCGGCGGCCCGTCGCCGCCGCGATCCGCTCGTGGTCGTGCACGGGCAGCGCGGCCGAACCGGACACCAGCAGCCGGGCCCGGCCCAGCGCCTTGGCCAGCTCCGGGTCGTCCGGCAGGGTCTCCGCGATGCGGTGGTACATCGTCGGCACCCCGAACAGCATGGTGGCCCCCGACCCCAGTTCCGCGGCGACCCCGGCCGTGCTGAACCGCCCGAGGTGCCGCACCGCCCCGCCGCGCCGCAGCGGGCCCAGGATGCCCAGCACCAGCCCGTGCACGTGGAACAGCGGCAGCCCGTGCACCAGGACGTCGTCCCCGGTCCACTGCCAGGCGTCGGCGACGGCGTCCAGGGTGGCCGCGACGGCCCGGCGCGGGATGACGGCGCCCTTCGGCGGGCCGGTCGTGCCGGACGTGTAGACGACGAGCGCCGGGTCGCCGTCGCCCGCGCGGTCCTCCGGCAGGGGTCCCGTTTCCCGTATGTCGACGTCGACGCGTTCCAGGCCCCGCAGCGCGGCGGGCAGGTCGTCGCCGGGGGCGGCCAGGACCAGCGAGGGGGCGCTGTCGGACAGGATGTGCCCGAGTTCCTTCTCGCCCGACTTCGGGTTGAGCGGCACGGCGGGCACCCCGGCGAGCAGCGCCGCGACCACGGCGACGCCGGTCTCCATCACGGGGGTCGCCCACACCGCGACCCGCCCGGCCCCGCCGATCCGCCCGGCGAGCGCGCCGGCGGCGGCGCCCAGCTCCCCGTACGTCAGGGACCGCTCCCCGAACCGCAGGGCGGGCCGGCCGGGCGGGCCGTCGGTCAGGGCCGGGAAGAGAGTGGACACGCGTCGGACTCCTTAGCTGCCGGGGACCGGCTGTCGTGAACGGTGTGCGGTCTTCGTCCGCAGGCCTACCCACGCCGGGCTCGACCATTAAAGCCGGACGGGCGGACCGGCCCGGGCTGTTAGCCTGCCGCACGGTCGCCCGCCTTGCGGTTGCCTGCCGCACGGTCACCTGCCTTGTGGTTGCCTGCCGCACGGTCGCCAGGCCACTCGGTCGCCTGGTCCCGCGGTGTGCCTGCCGTACGGCCGCCTGCCGTGAGGCCGGCTGTTCGCCCCGCCCGTCAGCCGGGCGGCCCGGTCCGTCAGCCGTCCGCCGGGCGGCCCGTCCGCCGGCCCGGCGTCCCGTCCGATCACCCGCCCCGGAGGAGCCCTCCATGCCCCGCATCGCTCTCGTCACCTGCCGCCCCGGCCCCGGCGTCAGCGCCGACCCGGATCTTCCGCTGCTGGTGGGGGCCCTGCGGGAGGCCGGGGCGGAGGCGTCGGCGCCGGTGTGGGACGACCCCGGCGTGGACTGGGGCGCCTTCGACCTCGCCGTCGTACGGTCCACCTGGGACTACAGCTGGCGCGCCGCCGAGTTCACGGCGTGGGCCGACGCCTGCGGGGAGGCCACGCGGCTGCGCAACCAGGCCGGGGTCGTCCGCTGGAACACCGACAAGCGCTACCTCGGGGAGCTGGCCGCGGCCGGGGTGCCCGTCGTGCCCACCCGGTACGTCGCCCCCGGTGACCCGCTCGGCCTGCCCGACGGCGACCACGAGTACGTCGTCAAGCCCACCTCCGGGGCGGGCGCCCGGTTCGCCGCGCGGTACGGACCCGGCGAGCGGGAGACGGCCGCCGCGCAGGTCGCACGGATGCACGCCGAGGGGTTCACGGCGATGGTCCAGCCGTACGTCGGGAGC
Source organism: Streptomyces sp. NPDC051207 (assembly GCF_040682395.1). Taxonomy (NCBI): domain Bacteria; kingdom Bacillati; phylum Actinomycetota; class Actinomycetes; order Kitasatosporales; family Streptomycetaceae; genus Streptomyces; species Streptomyces sp. NPDC051207. The sequence continues at coordinate 59,747 of NZ_JBFBAX010000007.1, forward strand.
ATCGACACGGACGGCGAGCGGGCCCTGGTGTTCCTCGACGGGCGGCTGCTGCACGCCGCCCGCAAGGGGGCCGTCCTGGTACCCGGCACGCCCTACGACGCGCAGAAGGTCGCCCACCCGGGTCTGGAGGCCTGGACGCCGACCGCCGCCGAAGTGGCCGTCGCCGAACGGGCCCTGGCCGCCGTACCGGGCAGGCCGGAGCTGCTGTACGCCCGCGTCGACCTGGTGACCGGCCAGGACGGTGAGCCGGTGGTGATGGAGCTGGAGCTGGTGGAGCCGAACTTCTTCCTGGCGCTGCACACGGCGTCGGTGCCGCGGGTGGTGGCGGCGCTGCTCAGGGCCGCTCGCCGCTGACCGCCGTCCGCTGGAGCAGGCCCCAGGTGAACTCGGCGGCCACCTCGTGCCGCACGCCCCCGCGGTCCGGCGCGGTGAAGGCCAGGCCCCAGCGGGTGGGGGCCGAGCCCTGGAGGGGGCGGGCGGGGGAGAAGGCGCGGGCCGCCTCGTCGATGGTGCACGACCAGGGCGTCAGATCCTCCAGGGCGGTGAGCGTGGGCGGCCGGGCGCCCGGCGCGCGGACCAGCCACTCGTTCCAGACGCCGCCGTCCGGCGCGAGCAGCACCTCGAAGCGCAGGTCCGGCCAGAGCGGCAACCGCCACAGGCGGGCCTCGCAGTCCAGGTCGCCGACCCGGCGCCGCTCCACCGCCTCGGGCTCGCCCAGCACCGAGCGGTACCTGCTCGCGGCCGACCGGGAGCGCGGGGAGCGGACCATCGCCTGCCAGCGCCGGTTGGCCTCCCGCATGTCCGCGACGGACGCGCCCAGCTCGTGCCGGGCGCCCTCCACCAGGTCCGGGTTGTGATCGGCCATGCGGCGCAGCAGCACCAGCTGGAAGTCGGCCGGCGTGAACGGTCCGGCGGGATGGGCGGGGCGCTTCGCGGAGGACATGCGTCCCATCGTCACCCACCGGTCCGCACGGGCGACAGCGAAACGGCCACCGCCACCGGCATCCCCGGTAGCGGTACGGGCACCGGCGTCACCGGCCCGGCACAGCCACCGGCACTCCGGGCCGTCCCCGCGCTCATCCCGCCTCGGCGGGCTCCCGGGAGGAGCTGCGCCGGGGCGCGGGGCGGTCGAGGTGGACCACCACGGTGCTGTAGAAGCGCTGCACGGCATCGTCCACGCTGCGGATGAAGCCGGTTTCGGCGTTGCCGCGGCTGTTCCCCATGCCCTTGAAGAGGGACAGGCGGAAGCCGGTGATCCCCACGGCGGCGTCCTTCGGCAGCATGTCGGCCGGTTCCGGACGCAGGCGTTCCAAGGTGCCCCGGGGGCCACCGGTCGCGGTGTCGACCAGCGTTTCGACGTGCAGGTCGGCCGGTGCCTCGGCGAGGCGGCGGACGAGGCGCTTGGCCCAGGACAGCGGGTAGCCCTGCTCGGGTGCCGGGATGTCGACGGACGTGCGCAGCTTGCCGGTGCGCAGGTCCGCGGCGATGCCGATCAGGCCGGGGGCGTCGTCGATGCGCAGCTCGGCGTGCAGCCTGCCGTCGAGGCAGAGCTGGTCGGCCAGCAGGGCGCGGCGGGTGCCGGGGTCGGTGCCGCGCCGGGTGCGCTGGACCGGCAGCACCTTCTGCCCCAGTTCGCCGCCGAGCCGCAGGCACACCTGCCGGACGAGACGCTCCCAGCTCTCGACCACCTGGAGGGCGCGCGCGTCGCCCTGGCAGAGGGTTTCGGTGTCGATGCCGTTGCGGACCGGGACCCAGGCCGGGCCCATGTTCTGGAAGCCGTGGCAGCCGGAGTTCTCGTGCTGGAGGTAGTGCAGCAGTTCCTGGAGCAGCCACGCGTGCGCCGCGTTGCCCACGCCCTCGTGGCGGATCAGCAGCTGCGCCTGGTGGGTGACTTCGGCCCAGGACAGGTGCCACAGGGCCACCTTGTGCTTGCGTCTGCCGTCGGTCTTCACGTCGACCAGCGGACTGCCTTCCAGCGCGACGTCGTTCGAGAGCGTGACGACGGCCTCGTAGCCGCGGCGGGCGGCGATGTCCATGTACGCCTGCACCTGGTCGGACCTGAGCGCGTTGCCGTTGGTCTTGGTCTCCACCAGGGCCGTCCACAGCTTGCCGGCCCGCTCCACGCGGATCACGCCGTCGGGGCGCCGCGGGGTGTCGCCGTGCGCCAGGGTGACCTCGGTGAACGTCTCCATGCGGCCGGCCGGGGCGCCGAACGGCGCCGTGAGCCTTCTGCCGAACTCCGGCACCTGCGCCATCACCGACAGCAGCACCGACGTGGCGCGGGTCTCGCGGTCCCGGTCGCTCTTGAGGACGGTGAGGGGAAAGAGCCGGGCGTCGTTCCAGGACTCGTTCTCCGCCAGGGACCGCTTGACGGCCTTCGGCAGCGTGACCTTCTTCTTCGCGGTGCGCGGACGCGCGGCCCGCTTGCGCGCGGGCGGCTCCTCGGCGGGGCGGCGCGGCGCGGGCACGGCCCCCAGCAGGGACGGCGGCCCGGCCACCGCTCCGGTGTCCGCGGGCGCCGCGCCCGGCCGCTCCGCACCGTCCGTGTCCTGTGCCGCCGCCGCTGCCGGATCCGCGTCCGGGTCCGCCGCCGCGTCGTCCTCGATGTCGACGCCGAAGTCCGAGGCCAGTCCGGCGAGACCCGTGTCGTAGCCCTGGCCGACGGCCCGGAACTTCCACTCCTGCGCGCGCCGGTACAGCTCGCCGAAGATGATCGCGCTCACCGCGTCCGCGTCGTCGATGACGAAGCGCAGGAGGGCCTCGCCCGCCGCGTCGGCCAGGGTGGCCCGCACGTTCTCCAGCTCGCCGAAGCGGGCGCCTTCGTACCGGCTCGCCGCCACCACGATCCGTTCGACGCCGGCCGGTACGGCGGTCAGGTCGAAGCTGATCTGGTCCTCGCTGCCGTTCGCGGTCGGCTTCTTGCCCAGGAGCTGGACGCTGCCGTCCGCGGCGACCGGGTTGTTGTAGAAGAAGAAGTCCGCGTCGCTGCGCACCTTGCCGTCCGCGTCCAGCAGGAGCACCGACACGTCCGCGTCGCCCTCGCCGTTCTGGCTGGCCCACTCGAGACTGAGGATCACCGAACCGGCGCTCTCGCTCAGCGACGACAGCGCGACGTTCGACCCCTTGACCATGACCTGCACAAAACCCCCCAAAATCCCCAACTCACGGCATGAGGCTCTCCCGTTGCCCCGGCCGTCTGCCGTGCGACCCACGTGAACCGATGCGAACCGACGCGAACCGATGTGACGCGTCGCACATGGAGGACTGTAATGCTCAACTGGTGCCGGTGTGCGGCATGTCCGGAATCGAGGCCCCCGGACCGGGATCTCCGCCGAGGGGGCCCGCGTCCTCCGATCCGCCCCCGCCCATTGCCCGGCAAAACGCGATGTGACTAGCCTGTGTTCGTCATGCCGATCGCCTGTTGAAATCTCGAACGCAGGCGCCTGAGACTTATTAGGGAGGGGCCGGTCGTGGGACGACTCGTACCAGCCGTGACCCGGGCTCTCGACATACTCGAGCTCTTCCTCGACGGAGACGGGACGCTCTCCGCACCCGACATCGTGCGCAGGCTCCAGCTGCCCCGCACCACGGTGCACGAGCTGGTCACCACACTCGCCGCCCGGAAGTACATCGTCCAGGTCCAGGGACAGCCCGGACGGTACCGGCTCGGCGTACGCCCGTACCAGCTCGGCGCCCGGTACGCCGAGCAGCTCGACCTCGCCGCCGAGGGGCAGCAGGTCGCCCGGACCGTCGCCGAGACCTGCGACGAGACCGTGCACGTGGCGATCCTGGAGGACACCGACGTCATCTACATCGCCAAGGTCGACTCCACGCACGCCGTGCGCATGGTGTCCGCGGCCGGGCGCAGGCTGCCCGCGCACTGCACCTCCGTCGGCAAGATGCTGCTGGCCTCCCTCCCGGAGCACGAACTCGCCGCGCGCATCCCGGACGACGCCGAGCTGGCCGGGATGACACCGAACAGCATCACCGACCCGGCCGTGCTGCGCGAGGCCCTCGCGGAGATCCGGCAGCGCGGCATAGCCGTGGAGAGCCGGGAGTCCAACCCGGACGTCTCCTGCGTCGCCGCGCCCGTGCGCGACCGCACCGGGCAGGTCGTCGCCGCGCTGTCCATCTCCGTGCCGATGATCCGCTGGAGTGAGGACCGCCTCGCCGAGCTGCAGGAACTCGCCGTCAAGGGCGCCGCCGACCTGTCGGAGCGGCTCGGCCACCGGAGCGTCGCATGAGCGGCTACGAGGTGGCGGTACGGGCCGAGGCCACGCTCGGCGAGGGGCCCACGTGGGACGCGGCGGCCGGACGGCTGCTGTGGATCGACATCCTCGGCTCCCGCGTGCACGGCTACGACCCGGCGTCCGGGCGGCGCACGGTCCGTACGACGGAACAGCACGTCGGTGCGGTCAAGCCCCGCGCGGGCGGCGGGCTGGTCCTGAACCTCCGGGACGGCATCGGCCTGCTCGACCCCGACGGCGGCTTCCGCTGGCTGCACCGGGAGACCGTCCCCGGCCGCCGCGCCAACGACGCGGCCGTGGCACCCGACGGGGCGCTGTGGGCCGGGACCATGCGGTACGACGAGGCGCCCGGCGGTGGCACGCTGTCCCGTGTCACCGGGGACGGCACGGTCGAGGTCGTCCTGCCCGGCGTGGCCGTCAGCAACGGCACCGGGTGGAGCCCCGACGGGCGGCTGATGTACTACATCGACTCACCCACGCGCCGCGTCGACGTCTTCGACTACGACGGGGACGGCGGCGGGCGCGTCTCCGGCCGGCGTCCGCTCGCGGAGATCGAGGAGGGCGCGGGGTTCCCCGACGGCCTCACCGTCGACGCCGACGGCTGCGTGTGGGTCGCCCTGTGGGACGGCGCGGCGGTACGCCGCTACACGCCGGACGGGGTGCTGGACCGGGTGATCGAGCTGCCGGTGCCGCGCGTGACCGCCTGCGCCTTCGGCGGCCCCGGCCTGACCGACCTGTACGTCACGACGGCCCGCGTCGGCCTTGACGCACCCGGACCGCTGTCGGGCTCACTGCTGGTGGTCCCGGGCGCGGGGCAGGGCCTGCCGCAACCGCCGTTCGCGGGCTGAGCTGCCCGCCGGCCGACCGGTACGGCGGCTGCGGCCGAGCGGCCCGGCCGCCACCCGGCCCCGGCCACCACGGGGGCCCGCCGCCTACACCAGCCCCGCCGCCTTCCGCTCCTCCGCCGTCAGCGGCGGCGACGTCAGGCGGGGCTTGAGCGGGCCCACCGCCGCGGCCAGCAGCATGCTCGGCGTCAGCAGGGTCTCCGCCCGGCGCTGCAGGGACGTCACGTCGGTCACGCGGCGGGCTATGCGGCCGTTGCCGGTGGCCGTGAGCATCAGGCGGTCGACGTAGGCGGCGACGAGGCGGTCGCGCAGGGTGGGGCCGCTGTCGCTCGCGCCCGGGTAGAACACGTCCTGCCCGATGGCGAGGTCCCAGGCGGCGGCGACCGGCCGGGCCGCCGCCCTCTGGACGCGGCGCGCCAGCCCCGGCGTGCCCCAGCCGTGCCGGCGTGTCACGTCCCGCAGGGCGAGCGCGCACTGGGCGGCGACCGACAGGCCGTGGCCGTAGACGGGGTTGAACGCGGCGAGCGCGTCGCCGAGGACGGTGAAGTTCTCGGGCCAGGCCGGCATCCGCTCGTAGAAGGTGCGCCGGTTCGCGGTGGAGCGGGTGAAGCACACGTCGGAGAGGGGTTCGGCGCGCTCCAGCAGTTCGCCGATGACGGGGTGGCGCAGCCGGTCGCGGGCGAAGGCCACGAAGTCGTCGTTGCGGGGCGAGGGTTCGCCGCCGCGCGTGCCGGAGAGGGTGACGATCCAGCGGCCGTCCTCGACGGGCAGCAGGAAGCCCGCCCGGCCGGGGCCGCCCTCGCGCGGGTCGGGCTGCACGTTGACGACCGGGAACCCGTCGCGGGCGTCGGGCGGCGCGAGGTAGAGGCGGCTGGCGTAGGCGAGCCCGGAGTCGACCTCGCGCTGCCTGGGCGCGGGCAGCCCGAGGCGGGCGAGCCACCGGGCCGCGCCCGAGCCGCGCCCCGTGGCGTCCACGACCAGACCGGCCGGCAGGGTGCGCTCGGTGCCGTCGCTGTCGCGGACGCGTACGCCCGTGACGGCGGCGGCGGTTCCCGTCAGGCCCCGTGCCTCCGTGCGGGGGAGCAGTTCGATCCGGTCGTCGGCGAGGACCCGGGCGCGGACCGTGGCGTCCAGCAGGTCGCGCCCCGCGAGGATCACGTGGTGCGACTCGGGCCAGCGCCGGAACCAGCCCTGCGCCGACAGGGCCACCACGTCCGTGGTGACCGGCAGCCGGCGCGCACCGGCGTCCCGCAGCGCCGCCGTGCTGCCCGGCAGCAGTTCCTCGACGGCGAGGGCGCCGCCCGACCACAGCATGTGCGCGTGGCGCGCCTGGGGCAGGCCCCTGCGGGGCTCGGGCCCGGCGGGCAGCACGTCCCGGTCGACCACCACGACACGGTCGGCGCACCCGGCCAGGGCGCTCGCGGCGAGCATGCCGGTGTGGGAACCGCCGAGGACGACGGCGGTTCTGGCGGGGTCGGGACGTTCACTCATGCGCGGGCACGCTCTCTGCCGGTGCGGTCGCGCGGGCGCGCACCGCCTGGAGGTCGTCGGGACGGCGCAGGGCCCGGGACACGTCCCGGATCTCCCGCAGCAGGTACGCCGTGTCGGGGCCGGCCGGGGAGCCCGCGCCCGCGCCGTCGCTCCCCGGGGCCCGCTCCCGGGCGGTCGCGGCGTCCAGGATCGTCACCGCGGCGGCGAGGGCGCGGGCCCGCGCCGGGGGATGGCCGAGGGCGAGGGCGGCCTCCTCGGCCCGGCCGCGCAGGTCCTCGTCGAGGTACCGGGACAGCTGGAGCAGCCCGTCGCGGATGAACGTCTCGCGGCGGATCAGCCGCAGCGGGGCGGTGGCGCGCAGCGCGTACGGCTCGCGCCGGCCGGTGACGGTCCGCATCAGCCGGTACAGCGGGCGCAGCCGCCGGTGCCCGAGCCGGACCCGCCACTGTTCCTGGAGGTACTGGCCGGCGTGCGGGATGATGAAGCCGACGGCGACGAGGGTGGCCGAGACGCAGGCGGCCGAGGGCGCCACGTAAGTGCTCAGCCAGTCCAGGTCGTGGCCGGTCCACCGGGCGGCGACGGCGGTGAGCTTGGACGCGTCGAAGAACAGGTTCGAGGCGTATCCGACGCCCAGGAAGCGCAGGCCCGCGCGCAGCCAGCCGTCGAGCCCGTCGGTGCGGATCCAGTTCCAGATGAGCCGGGCCGTGATGGCGCAGGCCACGGTGTGCGCGGTCAGGTAGAGCAGGATCTGCTCGCGCATGAACGGCGTGTTGGCGTAGTACGTGTCGAGGTCCCGCAGGCGTTCCACGGGCGCGTCCGCGAGCCAGAACAGGATCCACAGGGTGGCGACCACCCCGGCGTAGACGGACACCACCCAGCGGGTCGCGCGCCGCGTCTGGTCGGAGCGGGCGTCGAGGCCGTTGCGCCAGGCGATGATCAGCAGCAGCCAGGACGCGCTGAGCACGGTCAGCAGGGAGTACACCCACGGCGCCGAGATGTTCGGCACGCCGGTGACGCGGTTGGTCCAGGCGATGGTGCCGGGCGCGGCGAAGACGAACACCGCGCAGCCGAACAGCAGCAGCCCGCCGACGGCCCGCAGCAGCGGGTCCCGCCACATCTTGACGATGGTGGGCAGCTTCAGCGCCAGGGCGGCGCCCAGCACCAGGGCGGGCAGCCAGAAGGAGATCGGCAGCCCGCTGAACCACTCGGCGGGTTCCGACGCGAGCGTCACCGCGCCGTACCTCCGCGTCCGCGGTAGCCGAGGGACCTCTGGACCGGGCCGGGGGCCGTGCCGCCGCCCTCGCCGTGCAGGTACGGCCGCAGCGCCGCCGCCAGCCGGTGCCCGAAGTCGTCGGCCTCCGCCTCGTCGGCCTCGCGGGAGCCGTTGCGGGCGGCGACGGTCAGGGCGCCGTCGTGCCAGTCGGGGGCGCCGGCGAGGGCGCGGGCGGCGGCCGTGCCGACGGCGTGGTGGTGGCCGTGGCCCGCGTGCAGGTGCCACAGCTCGTGGCCGAGGATGACCAACTGCTGGAGGGCCTCGGCGCGTTCCTCCACGATGACGAGGTCGAAGTCCTGGAACTCCACCCACAGCCCGGTCACTTCGATCTCGTCCGGGAAGCGTTCGAAGCGCAGCTCGACGCGCCGCCCGCCGCGCCGCGCGCTCATCTCCTCGCACAGGGCCCGGCACAGGTCCCGCACGCCGGCCGGGGCCCGGGGTCCGGAGCGGACCGCGCCGGCCAGGTCGGACGCCAGGTCGCGCAGGGCGGAGCCGCTCCTCGGGCGCCGTAGCGCCGGGGCGACCCGGGACGCCCTCCTGAGCGCGCCCGCCAACACCATCGCACCCCCTTCTCGCCGCCGGGCGGCGGCCTGCTCGGAGACTACGCGGCCGGAACTGCCGCCGTCATGTCCTCCGGCAGGCCGTGCACTGCGTGCAGTGGGGCCGGTGCACTGCGTGCCACGTCGTCCGGTCGGCCCCGGGCCACGGGGTTTCTGAAAGTTTTGCCGGAGCCATTGACGCGCACGCTCAACGAACCTACGGTCCCGTTCGAAGTTACGAGCATCATTCGAAATCTCGAACGACAGAACAGCAATCCCGCACAGCAATGTGAACGGCACTTTCGAACAGTAAGGGCAGGGCATGGGACGACCTGGCCTCAGTCGCAGGCACCTTCTCGCCGGAATCGGCGGGCTGACCGTCGCCGGAAGCTTCGGCTTCGCGGCGCTCGGGACCGGGGCCGACGCGCTCGCCTCCGGTGCGGACACCCGCGTGCGCTACTGGAACCTCTTCAGCGGCGGCGACGGCTACAACATGATCGCGATGCTGGACGCCTTCCGTGAGGAGAACCCCGGCATCGACGTGAAGGACTCCACCCTCCAGTGGGGCAACCCCTTCTACACCAAGCTCGCCATGGCCGCCGCGGGCAACCGCGCACCCGACCTCGGCGTCATGCACCTCGGCCGGGTCACCGGCTTCTCACCCGGCCGGCTCCTCGACCCCTGGGACGTCGGGCTGCTCGCCAAGTACGGCGTGAAGGAAGCCGACTTCAACCCCGAGCTGTGGAAGCGCGCCGTCATCGACGGCAAGCTCTACGCCCTGCCCCTCGACATCCACGTACAGCTCTGCTTCTACCGCAAGGACGTGCTGGGCAGGGCCGGGCTGCTCGGCGACGACGGCAGGATGGTCCAGGTGACCTCCACCGCCGAGTGGTTCGACGTGCTGAAGAAGGCGAAGAAGGTCACCAAGAAGGGCCTGCAGACCATCGGCCTGTGGACCAACGACCAGAACTTCCAGTGGTGGTTCTTCGTCGCCTTCTACACCCAGCTCGGCGGCACCTGGTTCAACGCCGCCAACACCGAGGTCACCTTCGACGTCGACAAGGCCACCCAGGTCCTCGAGTTCCTGCGGCAGCACGTCACCGACGGGTACACCATCCCGGGCGCGCCGACCGGCGAGCAGTTCGTCAACGGTGCCCCCTTCACCTGGGAGGGCAACTGGTCGGTGCCGGTGTTCTCCGGCGCCGAGCTCGACTACGGCGCGACCCCGCTGCCGCCCGTCTTCGGCAAGCAGGCCACCCACGCCGAGTCGCACGCCTTCGTCCTGCCCCACCAGGCCGGCCGCGGCGGCCCCGCCAACGAGGGCGCCCACCGGCTCGCCGCCTACGTCGTGCGCAACGCCCAGGCCTGGGCCGGAGGCGGCCACATCCCCGCCTACACCCCGACCCTGACCACGCCCGGCTACCAGAAACTCGCGCCGCAGAACGAGTACGTGAGCGCCATGGACCACCAGGCCACCGAGCCCAAGGTGTGGTTCGCGGGCTCCACCGGCGTCCTCGCCCAGGACCTCGGCCCCGTCGTCGTCTCCTCCACGACGGGCTCCGCCCGGCCCGCCGCCGTCGCACAGCGCATGAAGGCCCGGCTCACCACGCTCCTCGCCTCGAAGAACCCGATGGACGGCACCACAGCCGCGCAGGGAGGTGCCGTCGCATGACCACCAGCGCCGAAACCGTCGTCGCCCCGGCCCGGGCCAGAACCGCCACGGCCACCGCGACCGTCCGCCGCAAGCAGGGCTTCCAGCACGGGGGCTGGTTCGTCGCCCCGTTCCTGGCGCTGTTCGCGCTGTTCGTGATCTGGCCGCTGCTGCGCGGCGTCTACCTCAGCTTCACGAACGCCAACGTCTCCGGCGAGAACACCGCCTTCGTCGGCCTCGACAACTACCGCGAGGCACTGAACGACACCGCGATGTGGGACGCGCTCGGGCACAGCGCGTACTTCACGTTCCTCGTCGTGCCCTGCATCACGCTCCTCGCCTTCCTGCTGGCGATGCTCGCGCACCACATCGAGCGCGGGAAGTGGCTGTGGCGGCTGTGCTTCTTCGCCCCGTTCCTGCTGCCGTCGACCGTCGCCGCCAACATGTGGCAGTGGCTGTTCACCCAGGGCATCGGCCTGTTCAACGAGACCCTCGGCATCGAGACGCCCTGGCTGACCGACAAGTCGTACGCCATGCTCGCCATCGTCATCACCACCCTGTGGTGGACGGTCGGCTTCAGCTTCCTGCTCTACCTCGCCGCCCTCCAGGGCATCCCCGCCCACCTGTACGAGGCCGCGAAGCTGGACGGCGCGAACGCCTGGCACCGCATGGTGCACATCACCCTGCCGCTGCTGCGCAACATCACCGGCCTGGTGATCGCGCTCCAGATCCTCGCCTCGCTCCAGCTGTTCGACCAGGCCGTCGTGATGATGGACTTCGGCCCCGGACCGGAGCTGAGCACCCGCTCCTTCGTGCAGTACACCCTCGAACAGGGCTTCACCAGCTACCGCGTGGGCTACGCCTCCGCGATGTCCATCATCTTCTTCGTGATCATCGCAGTCGTCGCCCTGGCGCGGATGTGGCTGCTGCGCACCCGTGAGGAGGGCGCCCGATGAGCGTCACCGGCATCCGGCTCAAGCCCCGCAGTTCCTGGACGCCCGGCCAGATCGTCCTGACGGTGCTCGGCGTCGCCGTCTCCGCCGTCTTCGTGGCGCCGATCGCCGCGGCCCTGCTGACCTCGTTCAAGTCGGAGGCCGAGGCCGCGCAGATCCCGCCGCACTGGCTGCCCGAGGTCTGGACGGGCCAGGCCTGGAAGGCCCTGTTCGAGACGGGCAACATCACCAACTGGTTCGTCAACTCCCTGGTCGTCTCGGTGTGCGTGACCGCCGTCGTGCTCGTGGTCAGCGCGCTCGCCGGATACGGATTCGCCCGCACCGAGTTCCGCGGCAAGAAGGCGCTGCTGGGCCTCGTGATGGCCGGGCTGATGGTGTCGCCCGCCGTGCTCGGCGTGCCGCTGTTCACGACCGTCCAGCAGATGGGGATGGTGGACACCTACTGGGGCATGATCCTGCCGCAGTGCGCGCCCGCCGCGATGGTCTACATCCTCTACAAGTTCTTCCAGGGCATCCCCCGCGAACTGGAGGAGGCCGCGTTCATCGACGGCGCGGGCCGCTGGCGGGTCTTCTTCACCATCGTGCTCCCGCTGTCCCGCCCCTCCCTCGCCGCGGTCGGCATCTTCACCTTCATCGCCTCGTGGAACAACTTCCTGTGGCCGTACATGGTGACCAACAACCCCGACCTGATGACCATGCCGAACGGCATCGCCACGGTCATGAACTCCTACGGCATCCAGTGGGCCCAGCTCATGGCCGGCGGCCTGATGGCGGGCCTGCCGCTGATCGTCGTCTTCGTCTTCTTCCAGCGCCAGATCGTGGCGGGTGTCGCGCACACCGGCCTCGCCGGCCAGTGAACCCCCTGTCAGGAGATCCCAGTTGAAGTCCCTCAGAACGGCGGCGGTGCTCGCCGCGGCCCTCGTCGCCCTGCTCCCGGCCACGGCCCACGCCGACACCTCCCACCCCGACCCGCTGCCGATCACCGGCCAGCAGATCATCCACGACCCGACCGTCGCCCGCCTCAAGTCCGGCGGCTACGTCGCCTATTCGACCGGCGGCGTCATCGGCGCCCGCCTCTCGGACGACATGCGGCACTGGAAGGACGCGGGCAACGCCTTCGCCGAGCCGCCGACGTGGTGGTACGAGTACAACGACACGGGCGACCCGTGGGCGCCCGACCTCTCCTACCGGGACGGCAGGTACTGGCTGTACTACGCCGTGTCCTCGTGGGGCACCAACCACTCCGCGATCGGCGTCGCCACCTCCGCGACCGGCCTGCCCGGCACCTGGACCGATCACGGCAAGGCCTTCTCCTCCGAGACGACCGACCAGTGGAACGCCATCGACCCGGCCCTGATCAGGTCCGGCGGCAAGCTGTGGATGTCGTTCGGCTCCTACTGGACCGGCATCCGCATGGTCGAACTCGACCCCGTCACCGGCAAGGCCGTCCCCGGCGCCACCGTCCACCACCTGGCGACCCGCCCCGACGCGCCCTACGCCGTCGAGGGCCCGTACATCGTCAAGCACGGCCGCCACTACTACCTCTTCGCCTCCCACGACGCCTGCTGCTCCGGCGTGAACTCCACGTACAAGATCAAGGTGGGCCGCTCCACCTCGGTCACCGGCCCCTACGTCGACAGCACCGGCAAGCCGCTCCTGGAGGGCGGCGGCGACCTCCTCCTGAAGGGCCACGGCCGCTTCATCGGCCCGGGCGGCCAGTCCGTCTTCAAGAACAAGGGCGAGGACTGGCTGGCGTACCACTACTACGACGCAGCGGACAACGGCACGCCCAAGCTGGGCCTGAACAGGCTCAGCTGGAAGCCGGACGGCTGGCCGAGCCTCCGTTAGGGCCTGTCGTTTGGATCATCCCGGCGTCGCGGGGTCTGGTACGCACATCTGCGGCGTTGTCGTCACTCGCCGACGCTCCGCGTCGACTCCCTCCTCCGCCTTGCAGCTGCACGCACCAGACCCCGCTCGGGTCGGCCCGGAGGCACAGCGCATCACGGCCAGGCTGATCCAAACGACAGGCCCTGGGGGCGCGGGGCGGCGTCCATGTGCGGCTCCGCCGCGTGGGCGCGACAGGCCACCACGCACCCGCACGCACCGACGAACAAGAACCACCCCTGGAAAGGCGACCATGCACACCGCCCGCTTCACTCTCGACCCGGCCTTCACCGTCGCCGACGTGAACCCCCGCCTCTTCGGCTCCTTCGTGGAACACCTCGGCCGCTGCGTCTACACCGGCATCTTCGAACCGGACCACCCCACCGCGGACGCGGACGGCATCCGCCAGGACGTCCTGGACCTGGTGAGGGAACTCGGCGTCACCGCCATCCGCTACCCCGGCGGAAACTTCGTCTCGGGCTACAAGTGGGAGGACTCCGTCGGCCCGGTCGAGGACCGCCCCCGCCGCCTGGACCTGGCCTGGCGCACCACGGAGTCCAACCGTTTCGGCCTGTCGGAGTTCATCGCGTTCCTGAAGAAGGTCGGCCCGCAGGCCGAGCCGATGATGGCGGTCAACCTCGGCACCCGCGGTGTCGCCGAGGCCATCGAGCTCCAGGAGTACGCCAACCACCCCTCGGGCACGGCCCTGTCCGACCTCCGTGCCGCGCACGGCGACAAGGACCCCTTCGGCATCCGGCTGTGGTGCCTCGGCAACGAGATGGACGGCCCCTGGCAGACCGGCCACAAGACCGCCGAGGAGTACGGCAGGCTCGCCGCCGAGACCGCCCGCGCCATGCGGCAGATCGACCCGGGTGTGGAACTGGTCGCCTGCGGCTCCTCCGGGCAGTCCATGGAGACCTTCGCCGAGTGGGAGGCGACGGTCCTGAAGGAGACGTACGACCTGGTCGACTTCATCTCCCTGCACGCCTACTACGAGCCGCTGGACGGTGACGTCGACTCCTTCCTGGCGTCCGCCGTCGACATGGAGTCCTTCATCGAGAACGTCGTGGCGACCTGCGACCACGTCGGCGCCCGCCTGAAGTCGAAGAAGAGGATCAACCTCTCCTTCGACGAGTGGAACGTCTGGTACCTGTCCCGGACCGAGGCCGAGGTCGGCGCCCTGGACTGGCCCGAGGCGCCGCGCCTGCTGGAGGACAACTACAGCGTCACCGATGCCGTCGTCTTCGGCTCGCTCCTCATCGCCCTGCTGCGGCATGCCGACCGCGTGACCGTCGCCTGCCTCGCCCAGCTCGTCAACGTGATCGCCCCGATCATGACCGAGCCGGGTGGTCCGGCCTGGCGGCAGACGACGTTCTTCCCGTTCGCGCAGGCCTCCCGGTACGGGCGCGGCCAGGTCCTCGACGTGCGGGTGGACTCGCCGACGTACGAGACGAAGAAGTACGGCGAGGCCGACCTGCTGCACGCCACCGCCGTGCGCGCCGAGGACGGCACGGTCACCGTCTTCGCCGTCAACCGGAGCCGCACCGAGCCGCTGCCCCTGGAAGTCGCCCTGGCCGGCCTCGACCTGACGCGGGTCGTGGAGCACAGCGCCCTCGCGGACGCCGACCCGGAGGCCCGCAACACCCTCGCGGAGCCCGAGCGGGTCACCCCCCACCCGGTCGACGGCACGGCCCTGGCGGACGGCACGCTCACGGCGACGCTGGAGCCGCTGTCCTGGAACGTGATCCGGCTGGCGTAGCCACGCTCAGCGGCCGGGGGAGTCGACCGGTGCCACCGGCACTCCTCCGGCCGCGCGGCCCAGCAGCGTCAGCCGCACGTCACGCGGGCCCGACGGGGTGGTGCCGTCGGACAGCACCGCGAGGGCGAGGGTGTTGCCGCCGCGGGTGCGCAGGATGCCGTTGGGCAGGACGAACGTGTGCTGCGGGCCGACGTCGTTGACGTACTGGCCCAGGTTCCAGCCGTTGAGGAAGATCTGGGCGCGCCAGGCGCGGTCCTCGTCGTCGTCCAGGGTGAGCCCGACCGACGCGTCGACGCCCGCCGGGATGTCCAGCCGGAACCGCGTCCGGTACCAGGTGACGCCCTGCCGCCGGTCCCGGCGCGGCAGTTCGGCCTCCTCCCAGCCGGTGTCGTCGTGCCCGGGCAGGTGCCAGCCGTGCCGTTCGCCGTACAGGCCGCCGTTGTTCACCGGCCCGCGCACCGGGTCCGGTTCCGCCGTGCCCTGGATGCGCCAGCCGACGTCCGGGGAGGCGCCCTCGAAGGTGACCCCGGTCAGGCCGCGGGCCGCCGTGCCGTCCTGGTCGTGCTGCATGGGCCGCACCAGGACGGACAGCACGTGCGGGCCGCCCGTGCGGGACGCCTGCGGCACCTCGAAGCGGGCGGTGGCCGCCCACGTGCCGGGCGAGTCCCGGTCCGGGACGGGCATCCGGTGGGTGCCGAGCGGCCGGCCGTCCAGCCAGGCCATCAGCAGCCCCTGCGTGCCGGTGCGGTAGGCCAGGGACACCGACCGCACGCCCTCGGCGCCCGTGAAGCGGCCCCGGTACCAGACGTCGCCGTACGGGAAGCCGTAGTCGTCGGCGAACAGCACCGGCTGCCCGTCCGGCACGGGTGTCGTACTGCCGGACGTCCTCTTGTCCGCGGGCCGCCACGCGCTGTCGTCGAAGCCGGGGTCGGACTCGGGGTTCTCCGTGCGGCGCCGCCAGCCGTCGAGCGCGGGCAGCGCGGGCCGGGGCGCGCCCGGCAGCGGCCGCTCCGCCACCAGGCTCTCGGAGCGGCTGAGCACCGTCGGCACCGGGCGTCCGTTCCAGCGCACGTCACCGGTCCCGGCCGGCCCCCACACCTCCAGGCCGGTCTCGCCGGTCGTGTCGCCGGTCAGCCGCACCACCGGGCCCCGCACGGCGGCCTTGCGCAGCAGCGCCGGGCCGTACACCAGCAGCGGACCGTCCGGTGTGTCGTACGGCCACAGCCGCAGCGACGCGGCGTCGTCGGCGAAGACCAGCAGCAGCGGCCGGTCGAAGCCGCCGCCGTCGACCCGCACCCGGCACAGGCCGCCCACCCCGAGCGGCACCGTCACGTGCAGCCGGCCGTCGCTGAACGCCCAGGCCGCCTCGGCGTCCATCCGGGTCGGCACCGGCTCCTCGGGATACTCCACGACGACCTGCGCCATCTCGCGGTGGCGGCCCGCGAACACCACGAGGTCCACGCCACCGACGGTCCGCGCCAGCATGGGCTGCGCCGTGCAGTACGCGATCTTCCGCCCGGCCAGCCGCACCCCGGCCGCGATCAGCTTGGCGTCCCGGGCCGGGACGGTGACCGGCGTGTCGACGGGCGTGCGGGGCAGTTGGGTGGAGACCGGCTCGGCGGAGTCGTTGCGCAGGACGTAGAAGTGGGCGCCGGTGTCCGGGTTGCGCAGGTGGGTCACGGCCACCCTCCGGTCGGAGGCGCGCACCCGGGGCGCCCGGTCGAGCCGGGCCAGGTCGGGCACGGTCCGCAGCAGCTGGCCGAGCTGGTGCGCCGCGGCGAGCTTGGGCGTGGCGTTGCGGGCCTCGTCGAAGGGCGCCGCGCAGTCGTACGACGTGTAGTGGCCCGACGACGGCAGCCAGCCCCAGGAGGTGCCCCCGAACGCCGGGCGGGTGCCGTGCAGCGCGGGCCGGCCGCCGAACCCGGCGAGCAGCGCCCGCCGTTCGCGGGCCGCGTCGTGGGACCGGCGCAGCGCCGCGTAGCCCGGCCCGCCCCACACGTCGGGCGGCCCGCTGCGACTCTCCCGCACCAGGTCCGTGATCCAGTACGGCAGCACGGTCCCGCGTCCCTCGGCGTACAGGTGCCGGACGGTCACGCGGTCCACCGCGGCGAGCCAGTCGTCCACGTGCCGCCGGTACTCCGGGTCGTCGCCCCGCGCCCGCCCCGCCAGCCAGCCGGGCAGCCCTCCGGCGTCCACGTCGGCGCCGATCGAGGGGCCGCGCCGCAGCAGCACGTACAGCCGGGCCTCGGCGGCCAGCCGCAGGAACAGGTCCAGGTTCCGGGGCCCGGTGAAGTCGTACTTCCCGGGGCCGAAGGCGTGGAAGTTCCACGGCACCCGCACGCTCACCGCGTTGTACCCGTGGGCGCGCATCTTCTGGAGCAGGTCCCGCCACAGGGACGGGCTCGGCACCCGGAACGGACTCAGCTCGCCGGACCACAGCACGAGGCGTCTGCCGTCGACCACGAGCGAGTACCGGTCGACGTCTATGTCGTGCCGCCTGCCGTCCGCCGTGGGCGGTTCCGGCGCGGGCCCCGTGGCCACCCGGCCTCCCCTGCGCGTGCCGGGACCCTCCATGGCACTGCCGGTCAGTGCCAGGCCGAGCACCGCCGTGCCGGCCAGCGCACCGAATGTCCGTCTGCTGAGCTCCATGCCGGTCATTCTCTACGGACGCCCCGCACAATGCTCAAACGAGGTCCCGGCGCGGGCGGACCATGCGGTGCGGGCCGTGCGGGAACGGGCCCTGCGGCAGGACGACGGCCCGGTCGAGGCGGAGGCCGTCGCCCCGCTGCACCTACTCGGCGGTGCCGTGCGCCGAGACGTGCCCCAGGAAGTCGCCCCAGGCGGCGGGGGAGAGGGCGAGACGGGCGCCGTGCGCGTTCTTGGAGTCGCGGACGTGGATGGTGTGGGGTTCGGTGGCTATCTCCACGCAGTCGCCGTCGCCGCTACTGCTGTAACTGGACTTGCGCCAAGAAAGGGCCACCTCCACGCAGTCGCCGGAAGCACTGCTGCTGTGGCTCGATGTAAACCAGGTCAGTTCGTTGCTCATAGCGCTCCTCGGATCCGCTCCAACAGACCCACTGAATCTTCAGGGGTGAGAGCCTGCGAACGCATCCTGGCATAACGGCCTTGAAGAACGCTGACCTCCTTCGAGTCGACGATGAACTGGCCGCCTCGCTGCCCCTCGCAGTAGGCGAACCACTGGTTCTCCGGCGTCTCCAAGAGCTGCATGGGACCGGCGAGTCCGGCATGCGTTTCTCGCACGACAGGCATGACCTGCATCTCGATGTGCCGCATCGCGGCGACTTCTAGCACATGGTCGATGAGCTCTCGCGTCATCTCGGCCCCGCCCGTCCGCCGTAGGAACAGATGCTCCTCCAGGATGAAGCTGAACGCCGTGTTCGGCCGTTCTCGCAGCAGCCGTTGCCGTTCCGCGCGCGCCAGCCACTGCTCCTCGATCTGCTCGTCGTTCAGCGGCGGAAGCTGGTTGACGAACAGCGTGCGGGCGTATGCCTCCGTCTGCAACAGCCCAGGCACCAGTCGGCATTCGTAGGTGTAGAGATTGACCGCCGTGCCCTCCAACCGCGCCCACTGCCGGAACCAGGCCGCCAGCCCCGGCCTCCGCACCAGACAGGCCGCCGCCCGGCGTAACGCCCCCGTGTTGCCGAAGACTTCCTCCGCGCGTTCCACGAACATCGGGTCCGGCATGCGGCGGCCCAGCTCCACCGACGCCACCGTGTGCTTGGAGTACCCCACCAGTTGGCCGAATTCCTCCCGGCTCAACCCGGCGTGTTCCCGCAAACCCTGCACGACCGCCCCGAACGTGCGCAGACTGTCCGACGTTTCCTGCTCGCCCATGTCGACCACTGTCGGTCACCTCCCGCAGGCATCGTTACGGATGGTGACGCGTACCGTCCAGGGCGTCACCGTGTACAGCCTGCGCTGTACACGCCTCTGGGCTGGTTGAGCGGGTACCGAGGCGGACATATTGGGCGCATGACTGCACCTCCCCGCCACCGACTCCCGGTCACCGCGCGTATGTTCGTCCAGCGACTCAGCGCCACCCCGCGAGGGGCACGGCTCGCCCGGCGTCTCGCCCTCCGCCAACTGGAGGCGTGGGGCGTCCCGTACGGCTCGGACGCCTCCGACGCCGTGGCCGTGATCGTGGCCGAGCTGGCGGCGAACGCCGTGACGCACGGCCGGGTGCCGGGACGGGACTTCGAGCTGCGGCTCTCGCTCGTCACGGGCAGCGTCCGGATCGAGGTGAGCGACACGCACGGCGGGCCGCCCCGGCCGCCCGGCCCCGCGGAGCTGACGGCGCCGGACCCGCTGGCCGAATCCGGGCGCGGGCTGCTGCTCGTGGACGCGGTGGCCGACCGCTGGGAGGTGGCGCACCGGGAGCCCGGCAAGACCCTGCGGGCGGAGGTCGACCTGCCGGGCCGGCGCGCGCTGGTCAAGTGAGGCCGGTGTGCGGGGGGTTACGGCTGCGCGAACCATTGACGCGCAGGGAGTTCGATTCTACGGTCCCGTTCGACATCACGTCCGACAATACGACTGACGTTCGAGATCTCGAACTGCCGTGATGTCCGCATCCCCACACTGGAGGCCCCGAGTGAGCCGCACTCCCCGCACCCCCCGCACCTTGCGGCGCAGAGCCGCGCTGATCGCCGTCCCCGCCGCCGCCCTGCTCGCGCTGATCCCGTCCACCGCCTCGGCGTACCCCAACCCGGGCGCGGTGACGGGCGCGACCGTCGTCCACGACCCGACCATGATCCGCACCTCGTCCGGCCGCTACCTGCTGTACGCCACGGGCGGCGGCCTGAGCCACCGCTCGTCCACCGACCGGATCGCGTTCAGCGCGGGCGGCGACGCGTTCGGGACGCGGCCGGGCTGGTGGTCGTCGTACGGGAACACCGAGGCGTGGGCGCCCGACATCTCGTACCACGGCGGCAAGTACCTGCTGTACTACTCCGTCTCGACGTTCGGCTCCAACCGGTCCGCCATCGGGCTGGCCACGTCCACCACCGGCCTGCCCGGGTCCTGGACCGACCAGGGCGTCGTCTACAGCTCGTCCACGTCCAGCGACTACAACGCCATCGACCCGAACCTCTTCGTCGACGGCGACGGCACGTGGTGGCTGTCCTTCGGCAGTTGGTGGACCGGGCTGAAGATGATCCAGATCAACCCGTCCACCGGCAAGCAGCTGTCGACCAACACCACCCGGTACGCGCTCGCCTCCCGCCCCACCGGCACGAAGGCCGTCGAGGCGCCGTACATCGTCAAGAGGGGCAGCTACTACTACCTCTTCGCGTCGTACGACACCTGCTGCAACGGAACCAGCTCGACGTACAAGGTCAAGGTCGGCCGGGCCACCAAGGTCACCGGGCCGTACTACGACCGCAACGGCGTCAGCATGATGAACAACGGCGGCACCCCGGTGCTGGAGTCGCACGGCCGCGTCATCGGCCCCGGCGGCCAGTCCATCATGAGCGACACCGACGGCGACCTGATCGTCTACCACTACTACGACGGCAACGACAACGGCACGCCCAAGCTCGGCATCAACCTCCTGAACTGGAGCAGCGGATGGCCCGTCGCCTACTGACCCTGCTGGCCGCGCTGCTGCTGGCCCTGGCCGTCGGGCAGCCCACCGCGAGCGCGGCCTCGTTCGCCAACCCGGTCAAGGCGCAGAAGGGCGCCGACCCCTGGATCTCGTACCACAACGGCACCTACTACCTGGTGTCGACCAGTTGGACCGACGTCATCACCGTCCGCAGGTCGGCCACGCTGGCCGGGCTGTCCACCGCGCCGAGCATCCAGGTGTGGCGGGGCGACGCGCCCTCGCGGTGCTGCAACATCTGGGCCCCCGAGATGCACTACCTCAACGGCCGCTGGTACCTGTACTACGTCGCCGGGCAGAACGTCGCCGACTACAACCCGACCCAGCGCACCCACGTCCTGGAGAGCGTCGGCTCCGACCCCCTCGGGCCGTACACGTACCGGGCGCAGCTCAACTCCTCCTGGATGCTGGACCCGACGGTCGCCACCATCAACGGGCAGCTGTACCTGTTCGGCAGCGCGAGCGGCGGCGGCACGCAGAACATCGTCGCCGCGCGGATGTCCAACCCGTACACGGTGAGCGGTTCCTTCTCGACCGTCTCGACGCCGACGTACGCGTGGGAGCGGTCGGGCGCCCCGGTCAACGAGGGCCCGGAGATCCTCCAGAGGGGCGGGAAGACCTTCCTGTCCTACTCGGCCAGCGGCTGCTGGACGCCCGACTACAAACTGGGGCGGCTCACCCTGACCGGGACCGACCCGCTCTCCGCGTCCTCCTGGACGAAGAAGTCCACGCCGGACTTCCAGCGCAACGACTCGGCCGGCGTGTACGGCCCGGGCCACCACGGCTTCTTCACCTCACCGGACGGCTCCGAGAGCTGGATGGTCTACCACGCCAACGACTCCGCGTCCGACGGCTGCGACAACGGGCGTACGGCACGCGCGCAGAAGTTCACGTGGAACGCCGACGGCACGCCGAACCTGGGCACACCGGTCGCGCTCGGCGCCTCGCTGGCCGGCCCGTCGGGCGAACCGTCCGGAGTGCAGCGCACGTACACGATCACCAACCGCAGCACCGGCAAGTGCCTTGAGGTGGCGGGCGGTTCGACGGCCGACGGCGCCAACGTCCAGCAGTACACCTGCAACGGCGGCACCCACCAGCGGTGGCGCCTGGAGGACCAGGGCGACGACACCAGCCGGCTGCTGAACGTGGCGACCGGCAAGGTGCTCGACACGGCCGACTGCTCCACGGCCGACGGCGCCGACCTGCGCCAGTGGCCCTGGCTCAACAACACCTGCCAGCGCTTCCGCTTCATCGCCACGGACACCGGTCACGTCCGCATCACCAACCAGGCCTCGGGCAAAGTGGCAGACGTGGCGAACTGCTCCACAGCAGACGCGGCAGACGTCCGCCAATGGACCTGGCTGAACAACACCTGTCAGCAGTGGAGACTCAACCCGGTGTGACCGCGAGCGCCGGGCAGCGCACCGCACCTCACGGCGCGCTGCCCGGCCCGCACGTCACACCCCGAACGAGTGCACAGTCGTGGACCGGTACACCTGCCCCGGCCTCAGCACCGTGGACGGAAACGCCGGCTGGTTCGGCGAGTCGGGGAAGTGCTGCGTCTCAAGACACAACGCGTCCCCCTGCCGGTACACAGCCCCGCCTGTCCCGACCAACGTCCCGTCGAGGAAGTTCCCGGAGTAGAACTGCAACCCCGGCTCGGTCGTGGCCATCCTCATCGTCCGCCCCGAGCCGGGGTCCCGCAGCGTGGCCACGTGCTCGGGCGTCCCCGTGATCCCCTTGTCCAGCACCCAGTTGTGGTCGATCCCCTTCCCGTACAGCAACTGCTGGTGGGCGACGCGAATGTCCCGCCCGACCGCCTTGGCCCGCCGGAAGTCGAACGGCGTACCCGCCACCTTCGCCAGCTCCCCCGTGGGGATCAGCCCCGCGTCGACCGGCGTGTAGCGCGAGGCGGCGATGGACACCTCGTGGTCGTAGATCGAGCCGCTGCCCTCACCGGCCAGGTTCCAGTACACGTGGCTGGTGAGGTTGACGACCGTGGCCCTGTCCGTGGTGGCCTCGTAGTCGATGCGCCAGTCGCCGCCGCGGGTCAGCGTGTACGTCACCTTCGACTTCAGCGTGCCCGGGTAGCCCATCTCCCCGTCGGCGCTCGTGCAGTACAGCCGCAGCCCGACGTCGGAGCCCCGGGTGAACGGCTCGACGTCCCACACGCGCTTGTCGAAGCCCCGCTCACCGCCGTGCAGGCTGTTCTCGCCGTCGTTGACCGACAGCTGGTGGGTCGTGCCGTCGAGGGTGAACCGGCCCTTGGCGATGCGGTTGCCGTAGCGGCCGATGAGCGCGCCGAAGTACGGGCTGGAGGCGACGTAGTCGTCCAGGTCGGCGAAGCCCAGGGAGACGTTGCGGTAGCGGCCCCGGCTGTCGGGTATCTCCAGGGCCTGCACGATGCCGCCGTAGGAGAGGACCTTCATCCGCGTGCCGCCGTTCTCCAGCGACCAGCGGTACACCTTCGTGCCGTCGGCGAGCCTGCCGAAGAGTTCCTTCACCGGGTGCCTGCCTCCCGTGGCGTGCGCGGTGCCGCTCAGCGCGGCGGTGACACCGGCGGCGGCCGCCCCGGCGACGACGGTTCGTCTGCTCATGTCCATGTGCGGCTCCTGCTGTGAGGCGTAAGGAGAGGGCCCCGCCTTCCGGCGGGGCCCGAGCTGACCGTTCAAGAACCTGACTTGCGCTTGTTCCAGACGTCGAACCCGACCGCGGCCAGCAGGGCGAGGCCCTTGATGACCTGCTGCCAGTCGGTGCCGACACTCAGGAGATTCATGCCGTTGTTCAGCACGCCGAGGACGAGACCGCCGATGATCGCGCCGAGCACGGTGCCGACACCGCCGCTCATGGACGCGCCGCCGATGAACGCCGAGGCGATCGCCTCCAGTTCGTAGTTCAGGCCCGCCTTCGGAGAGGCCGCGTTCAGGCGGGCGGAGATCGCCAGACCCGCCAGGGCCGCGAGCACGCCCATGTTCAGGAAGACCAGGAAGGTGACCTTCTTGTCCTTCACACCGGACAGCTTCGCCGCCGGCAGGTTGCCGCCGATCGCGTAGATGTGCCGGCCGAAGACCGAGTTGCGCATGACATAGCCGTAGCCGACCACCAGCGCGCCCAGGATCAGCAGCACGATCGGCGCGCCCTTGTAGCTGGCCAGCAGCAGCGTCACGGTGAGGAGCGCGGCGGCGATGGCGACGAGCTTCAGCAGGAACAGGTTGCGCGGCACCACCTCCAGCGCGAACTCCTGCTGGCGCCTGCGGTCGCGCATCTCCTGGAGCACCACGAACGCGATCAGGACGAAGCCCAGCAGCAGCGTGATGTTGTGGTAGTTGGTCTCCGGGCCGACCTCGGGCAGGAAGCCGTTGCCCATCTTCTGCAGCCCGTCGGGGAAGGGGCCGAGGGTCTGTCCCTCCAGCAGGATCTCCGTGATGCCGCGGAAGATCAGCATGCCGGCCAGGGTGACGATGAACGACGGTATGCCGAGATACGCGATGAAGAAGCCCTGCGCCGCGCCCGCGACCGCGCCGGCCAGCAGGCACAGCGCCACCGCCACCGGCCACGCCACGTCGTGCTGCACCGTGAGTACGGCCGCGAACGCGCCCACGAACGCCGTCAGCGATCCCACCGACAGGTCGATGTGACCCGCGATGATCACCAGCATCATGCCGATCGCCAGGATCAGGATGTAGCTGTTCTGCAGCACCAGGTTGGAGACGTTGCGCGGCAGCAGCAGGTCACCGTCGGTCCACACGGCGAACAGCGCCACGATCAGGCCGAGGGCCAGCAGCATGCCGTACTGGCGCATGTTGCGCCGCAGGCCGTCCAGCACCAGGTGCAGCAGGCCGCCGGCCGAGACCGGTCCGGTGCGGCCCGGCGGCGCCGGGGCCGGGCTCTTGGCGGACACATCCGTGCTCATCGGGTTACCTCTTTGTCCTTCGTCATCTGACGCATCAGCGCTTCCTGCGAGGCCTCGGCCCGCGAGAACTCACCCGTCAGCCGTCCCGCGGCCATCGTGTAGATGCGGTCGCACATGCCGAGCAGCTCCGGCAGCTCGGAGGAGATGAAGACGACCGCCTTGCCCTCGGCGGCCAGCTTGTCGATGACCGTGTAGATCTCGTACTTGGCGCCGACGTCGATCCCGCGCGTGGGCTCGTCCAGGATCAGCACGTCCGGACCCGCGAAGATCCACTTGCTGAGGACGACCTTCTGCTGGTTGCCGCCGGACAGCTTGCCGACCGGCTCGAACACCGTCGGCGCCTTGATGTTCATCGACGTGCGGAAGCGCTCCGCGACCTGCCGCTCCTGGTGCTCGTCCACCACGCCCCGCCGGGAGACCTTCCTCAGGGCGGTCAGCGAGATGTTGCGGTTGATCGTGTCGATGAGGTTCAGGCCGTAGTGCTTGCGGTCCTCGGTGACGTACGCGATGCCGTGCCCGACCGCGTCCGCGACGCTCTTGGTGCGGATCTCCCGGCCGTCCTTGAGGACCGTGCCGCCCGCGTACCGGCCGTAGGAGCGCCCGAACACGCTCATCGCCAGCTCGGTGCGGCCCGCGCCCATCAGGCCCGCGATACCGACGATCTCCCCGCGCCGCACGGTGAGCGACACGTCGTCGACCACCTTGCGCTGCTGGTCGATCGGGTGGTGCACGGTCCAGTTGCGGATCTCCAGCGCGGGCGCCGCGCCCTCCTCGGGGTGGTGCGGGGTGCGCTCGGGGAAGCGGTGGTCGAGGTCGCGGCCGACCATGCCGCTGATGATCCGGTCCTCGGTGGTCCCCGGGGCCTTCACGTCGAGCGTCTCGATCGACCGGCCGTCCCGGATGATCGTCACCGAGTCGGCGACCTTGCGGATCTCGTTCAGCTTGTGGGAGATGATGATCGAGGTGATGCCCTGGTTCTTCAGCTCCAGGATCAGATCGAGCAGTTTGTCGCTGTCCTCGTCGTTCAGGGCCGCGGTCGGCTCGTCCAGGATGAGCAGCTTCACCTTCTTGGACAGCGCCTTGGCGATCTCCACGAGCTGCTGCTTGCCCACGCCGATGTCGGCGACCCGGGTCTCCGGGTGGTCGCTCAGGCCGACCCGGCGCAGCAGCTCGGTGGCGTGCCGCAGGGTCTCGTTCCAGTTGATCAGCCCGCGGGTGGCGTGCTCGTTGCCGAGGAAGATGTTCTCCGCGATCGACAGGAACGGCACCAGCGCCAGTTCCTGGTGGATGATCACGATGCCGTGCTGCTCGCTCGCCCGGATGTCCTTGAAGCGGCACAGTTCACCCTCGAAGAGGATGTCGCCCTCGTAGGTGCCGTGCGGATGGACGCCGGAGAGCACCTTCATCAAGGTGGACTTCCCGGCGCCGTTCTCCCCGCAGATGGCGTGGACCTCGCCCTGCCGGACGGTCAGGGAGACGTCCGACAGCGCCTTGACGCCGGGAAAGGTCTTGACGATCGAGCGCATTTCCAGGACGGGTCCCGCCATGGTCGTGCCTTCCAGTCAGTGATGGGTCGTCGGGGGGCGGCGGCGGTTACTTGAGGTCGCTCGCCTTGATGTAACCGGAGTCCACGACGACCTTCTGGTAGTTGCCCTTGTCGACGGCGACCGGCTCCAGCAGGTACGACGGCACGACCTTGGCACCGTTGTCGTACGTCTTGGTGTCGTTGACCTCGGGCTTCTTGTCGTTCAGCAGCGCGTCGACCATGTTCGAGGCCACCTTCGCCAGCTCGCGGGTGTCCTTGTAGACGGTCATGGACTGCTCGTCGCGGATGATCGACTTCACCGACGCGACCTCGGCGTCCTGCCCGGTCACCACCGGCAGCGGCTTGCCCTTCGAGCCGTAGCCGTCCGACTTCAGCGCCGACAGGATGCCGATGGAGATGCCGTCGTACGGCGAGAGCACCGCGTCCACCCGGCCGGTCTTGTACGACTTGGTGAGGATGTCGTCCATGCGGCGCTGCGCGGTGGCGCCGTCCCAGCGGAGCGTGGTGACCTGCGTCAGCTTCGTCTGGCCGGACTTGACGACGAGCTGCTTCTTGTCGATGTAGGGCTGCAGGACGTTCATCGCGCCCTGGAAGAAGTAGCGGGTGTTGTTGTCGTCGTTGGAGCCCGCGAACAGCTCGATGCTGAACGGGCCCTTCTCGCTGCCGTCCTTCAGGCCGAGCTGCTCGACGATGTAGCTGCCCTGGAGTTCGCCGACCTTCTCGTTGTCGAACGAGGCGTAGTAGTCGACGTCCTCGGTGCCCAGGATGAGGCGGTCGTAGGAGATGACCGGGATGTCGGCCTCCTTCGCCTGCTGGAGGACGTTGTTCATCGACTTGTTGTCGATCGCCGCCACGATCAGGGCCTTCACGCCCTGCGTGATCAGGTTCTCGATCTGCGAGACCTGCTGGTCCGGGTCGTCCTCGCCGTAGACCAGCTTGGTCTTGTAGCCCTTGGACTCCAGGTCCCGCTTGACGTTGTTGCCGTCGGCGATCCACCGCTCCGAGGACTTCGTCGGCATCGCGATGCCGATGGTGGCGCCCTTGGCGTCACCTTTGTCCTCCTCGCTGCCGCCCTCGCCGCTCTGCCCGCAGGCGGTCAGGGACAGGGCGAGTGAGACGGTTCCGGCCAGGGCGGCGAGTGCGGCTCTGCGGTTGCGCATGGTCATCATCCTTGCGTGGTGCGGGGGCTCGGGTGTGTGGGATTGTGCGCGGCTGTGTCTTCTTTTGTGAAGAGTGTTTCCGGAACGTTATGACGAAATCTCGAACCGGTTGAGCGGCCCCGGCAGGCGCGAGCCCAGCGGCGCCATGTCGCCGTCCGCGCCGTGCCGGGCCAGCAGGTCCAGGGCCAGCCGGCCGCGCCGCACCCGCTCCCGCGCGGTCGCCAGCGTCAGTTCCCGCAGGTGGTGGCCGTACGGGTAGATGCCGGGCGACTTGGACAGGCCGAACTTCAGATAGAGCGGAGCACCCCGCCGGATCAGCTCGGCGACCTCGTACATCCGCACATAGCCGCCCAGGTCGTCCGGCGCCTCGATGTACATGTCCATCGGGGCCGCCGACACCCGGCGTATCTCCGTCAGGTGATCCAGCGTCAGATCACTGGGCACGTTGACGGAGTCCGCGCCGAGCCGCTCGTACACCGCGTACGCGGCCGGGTTCACCGGTCCGATCAGCGCCGACACCTTCAGCGTCGTGTCGGCCGGGAGGATCCCGGCCTCGCGGGCCCGGTGCAGCGTCCACAGCACGCCCTCGTCGGCCACCAGCAGGCACTTGACGCCCAGCTCCGTGGCCCGCACCGCGTCCTCGACGCAGCCGGCCACCGCGTCGTGGCCCCGGGCGCGCAGCCCGCCGCCGCGTGAGTCGGTGCGGGTGGAGCCGCCGATGTCCCACGTGCCGCGCGGGCCGGTGAACAGGCACAGTTCGATGTCGCGTTCGGCGGTGGCCTCGACCATCTCGGTGATCTCGGCGTCGGTCAGCATCCACACGCCGCTGCCCTGGCTGATCCGGTGGATCGGCACGTCCAGCCGCGAGGCCTCCTTCAGTACCGCCGCGAGCGCCTCCGGCCCCTCGCACGAGGGAATCTCGGTGCGCCAGCGGCCGCCGCCGGGGAAGGAGTGCGGCGAGGCGTCGGCGGGGTCGGGGGCGGGCGCCCCCAGACCCAGAGTGGTGAGCGCCGGCTCACCGGGTCGGCGGGCTGCCGGGGCGGAAGCGTCGGTCACAAGCTGTCCTTTGTCTGTCTTCGATATGCCGGACGAAGTTCGCGGCTCGGGGCGGGAAGAGCCCTGCCGAAGGGGTGGTGCCGGGCGGTGGGTGTACGCCGGTACGGAGGCCGTCAGGTGCCCCCGTACCGGCGTACGGCTAGGGGTGCAGGAGCACTTTGCCCACCTTCGGGTCACCGGAGCCGACCAGCTCGATGGCGTGCGGGAACTCGGCGAGCGACAGTTCGTGCGTCACCAGCGGCAACGGGTCGAGCAGACCGGCCCCGAACATCCGCACCGTGTGCGCCCACGCCCCGGGCGGCGCGCCGAACACCGTGTGCACCTCCAGCTGCCGCACCACCAGGTCGGTCGGGTCCAGGCCCTGCGCGCCCGGCGCCGGGATGCCGGTCAGGACCAGCCGCCCGCCGCGCCGCAGCAGCGCCGCCGCCGTACGGGCCGCGTCGGCGGACCCGGCCGTCTCGATCACGACGTCGAAACCGCCGGGCAGCTCCTGGTCCTTGGTGCGGAAGTCGCTCGCGCCGAACCGCCGCGACAGCGCCTCCCGGTCGTCCCGCGTGCCCACCACCAGCAGCTCCGCGGGGGAGCCCGCCGCGAGCACCTGCACGGCGAACATGCCGAGCGTGCCCGTGCCGACCACCGCCACCCGCTCGCCGGGCCGCGCGTTCGCCTTCAGCGCGGCCGCCGCGATGCACGCGGCCGGCTCCAGCAGGGCGGCGGCCGTCAGGTCGCAGTCGTCCCGCAGCACGTGCAGCAGCCGCGCCGGGAGCGTGAGCGTGCCGGCCATCGCGCCGGGCTGCGTGAACCCGGTCTCCTCGTACCC
This sequence comes from Streptomyces sp. NPDC051207, assembly GCF_040682395.1. NCBI lineage: Bacteria > Bacillati > Actinomycetota > Actinomycetes > Kitasatosporales > Streptomycetaceae > Streptomyces > Streptomyces sp. NPDC051207. The sequence goes on from NZ_JBFBAX010000007.1 coordinate 88,501, forward strand.
GGCGGTGCACAGCGTCGTCTCGCCCGCGTGGCAGCGGTCGCACACCTGGCAGTTGCGGAAGCCCTCACCGACCACCTTGCGGCCGACGAGGCTCCCGGGCACCCCGGCGCCGACCGCCGCGACGGTCCCGGACCACTCGTGTCCGGGGGTCAGCGGATACCGTACGTACCCCACGGGCCGGTTGCCCTGGTACACCTCGCGGTCGCTGCCGCAGATGCCCACGGCGTGCACGGCCACGAGCGCCTCGCCGGGGCCGGGGTCGCGCGGCTCGTGCGGCACGAGCCGGTGCTCGCCCGGCGCCTCGACGACGACGGCGGTGCTCACGTGGTGGCCTTCGGCCTGCGCTGCTCCCAGCCCTCGGCCCACAGGTCGAAACGCGCCTGCTGCTGCGGGAACTCCGCGGCGGCGTCGGTGTCCAGCTCCACGCCCAGGCCCGGCGCGTCGGACAGGTGGAAGCAGCCGTCTTCCGGGTTCACCTGCGGGGCGCCCTTGACGACCTTCTTGATCTCCGCGTCCGCGAAGTCGTTGAAGTGCTCCAGGATCTTGAAGTTCGGGGAGGTGAAGCCGACCTGGAGGGAGGCGGCGGTCAGGACGGAACCGCCCACGTTGTGCGGCGCGACCATCATGTAGTGCGTCTCCGCCGTCGCGGCGAGCTTCCTGGTCTCCCAGATGCCGCCGATGTGGCCGACGTCCGGCTGGATGATGTCCACGGACTGGTCCTCGAACAGCTCGCGGAACTCGATCCGGTCGTGGATGCGCTCACCCGTGGCGACCGGCATGTCCACCTTCTCGGCGACCTTCCGGAGCGCCTTCAGGTTCTCCGGCGGCACCGGCTCCTCCAGCCACGCCGGCTTGAACGGCGCCAGCTCCTTGGCCAGGCGGACGGCCGTGGAGGGGGAGAAGCGGCCGTGCATCTCCAGCATCAGCTCGGCCTCGGGGCCGATGGCGTCACGGACGGCCTCGATGAGGGAGACGGCGTACAGGGTCTCCTGGTGGTCCAGCTCGTAGTGCCCGGTGCCGAAGGGGTCGATCTTCAGCGCGCGGTAACCGCGCTCCATGACGCCCTGCGCCGCCTTGTGGTACGCCTCCGGGGTGCGCTCGGTGGTGTACCAGCCGTTGGCGTACGCCTTCACCTTGTCGGTGACCTTGCCGCCCAGCAGCTGCCAGACGGGAACGCCGAGCGCCTTGCCCTTGATGTCCCAGCAGGCCATCTCGACCACGGCGATGCCGGACATCACGATCTCGCCCGCGCGGCCGTAGTCGCCGTACTTCATGCGCCGGGTGAGGTCCTCGACAGCGAACGGGTCGGAACCGAGAATGTGGTTGGCCTCAGCCTCCTTCAGGTAACCGAGAAGGGCGTCGGTGTGTCCGAGCATGCGGGTCTCGCCGACTCCCGTGATGCCCTCGTCGGTGTGCACCTGGACGTACGTCAGGTTGCGCCACGGCGTCCCGACCACGTGTGTGCTGATTCCAGTGATGCGCACGGCGGTTGCCCCTTGCTGCGTCGTTGTCGTTGTCTCTTCGGTGCGACTCGGTGTGTTCGAGATTTCGTCACACGTTCGAAATGCTGGCGTGACAGTAAGGACGTGGTGGTCGGAGTGTCAATGGGGCCGGCACATAACGGTTTCGGCACTTTCGAGAACCGGAACCCGGCAGTCCCTACGCAATCTTCACAGAGGGCTCTAGGAACACCCTCGGACGGGAACCTAATCTTCCCGCGTCATGGACTACTGCCAGCCGTGCCGACGGCACCTGAACGGCGCCCTCAACTGCCCGGGGTGCGGGACCCCGGCCGCGTACACGCGGGCTCAGCACGTGTACGCGGACCCCGTGGGCACGCCCGTCGAGGCGGACGACGCGCTGCCGCGCGAGCGGGCGCGGTCCCCGCGCGGCCGCCGGGACCGCAAGGCGGCGGCCCACCGGCGCCGCCGCCGCAGGGCCCTGCTGATCGGCGCGGGCTTCGTCCTGGCGGCGGCCGGCCTGAGCCTGGCGGAACTGGGGGCGGACACCCCGGCCGACACGCCGAGACCTGCGGCGGCGGGCGCGGCGACGGCGGACGGTGGGGCGTCGGGAGAGGTGGACGCGGGAGAGCCGGCGGCGGACGCGACGCGGCCGGCACGGGGATCGTCCGGCTCTCCGTCCCCCTCGGCGTCGGAATCCCCGTCCACCTCACCGTCGGCGTCGATGTCGGAGTCCCAGGAGGAGGCCCCCTCCCGGCCCCCGGAGGACCAGACACCGCAGTCCTCGGCGACGACGACAGCCCCGCCCCCACCCCCGCCGTCCGAAACGCAGCCCCCGTCCCCGCAGCCGTCAGACCCGGCCCCGACACCGGCCCCGCCGACCCCGACGGAGACGTGCGACCGCTTCCTGTGGTGGTGCACGTAGCGCGTCGGTCACCGCGGCCCCGGGTGGCACGGCACCCCGGGCGGCACAACGCGCCCGCACGCACGAAGGCCGCACCCCACGTCCAAGGATGCGGCCCTCGCCGTACGCAACGACGGCGTCACACAAGCGTCACGCTGATGTTCCCCCGCGTCGCCTTCGAATACGGGCACACCTCGTGCGCCCTCTCCAGAAGCCCCCGCGCAACCCCCGCGTCGACGCCGGGGATCTCCGCCGCGAGAGAGACGATCAGCCCGAAGCCGTCGTCGTTCTTCCCGATGCCGACCTTCGCGGTCACCGTCGCCCCGGACACGTCGACCCCCTTTTCCCGGGCGGCGACACCGAGCGCACTCCGGAAGCACGCGCTGTACCCCGCGGCGAACAACTGCTCCGGATTGGTCCCCGAGCCGCTGCCGCCCATCTCCTTGGGCGGGTTCACCACCACGTCGAGCCGGCCGTCGTCGGTGGTCACCCGCCCGTCACGGCCGTTCCGCGCGGTCGCCACCGCGGTGTAGAGGACGTCGGACTGCTGGATGGTCATACGGTGCGTTCCTCCTCGTTCCGCCGCGACTCGCGCCCACGATCCCGACGGTTTCGGAAAGAAGTTACCGCATGACGGAATATGCGAGAAGAGGGAGAGGGGTCAGACCTTGACGATCATCTTCCCGGTGTTGTCGCCGCGCAGCACGCCGAGGAACGCCTCCAGGTTGTTCTCGATCCCCTCGACCACCGTCTCGCGGTACTTCAGCGCGCCCGACGCGACCCACGGGCCGACCTCCCGCACGAACTGCGGCTGAAGGTCGTAGTGGTCGCCCACCAGGAAGCCCTCGATCCGGCCCCGGGTCTGGATCAGCCGGGCGAGGTTGCGCGGCCCGGGCGCGGGCTCGGTGGCGTTGTAGACCGAGATCATGCCGCAGACGGCGATGCGCCCACCGCGGTTGAGGCGGCCGATCGCGGCCTCCAGATGGTCGCCGCCGACGTTGTCGAAGTAGACGTCGATGCCGTCCGGCGCCGCCTCCTTCAGCTGCTCGTGCACCGGCCCCGCCTTGTAGTTGAAGGCCGCGTCGAAGCCGTACTCGTCCAGGAGCAGCTTCACCTTCTCGTCGGAGCCGGCCGACCCGATCACCCGCGAGGCGCCCTTCAGCCTGGCGATCTGCCCGACCTGGCTGCCGACCGCCCCGGCCGCGCCCGACACGAACACCGCGTCACCCTCCTGGAAGGAGGCGGTGCGCAGCAGCCCGGCGTACGCCGTGAGCCCGGTCATGCCGAGCACGCCGAGGTAGGCCGACAGCGGCGCGGCCTGCGGGTCCACCGCCACGGCCCTCTTCGCGTCCACCACCGCGTACTCGCGCCACCCGAGGAAGTGCAGCACGTGGTCGCCGACGGCGATGCCCTCCGCGTTCGACGCGACGACCTCGCCGACCGCGCCGCCCTCCATCGCCCTGCCCAGCTCGTAGGGGGCCACGTAGGACTTCGCGGCGCTCATCCGGCCGCGCATGTACGGGTCGACGGAGAGGTACCTGTTCCGGACCAGGACCTGTCCCTCGCCCGGCGTCGGGACCTCCGCCTCGACCAGGGCGAAGTCCTCGGGCCGCGGCCAGCCCTCCGGGCGGCTGAGCAGGTGCCATTCGCGGTTGATCATGAGCGGGCCTCTCCATCTTCGGCGGAACGCTGTGCCGTGCCATTTACTTCAGAACCTGAAACAACCATGCTCCTGAATATTTCATCGTGTCAAGCAACTGGGTACCATGGCGCCATGGCCCCCTCATCCGCACCCCGCCGCCCCGACGCCCTGACGGCGGAAGTCGTGGAACTGGTCGGCGAGGTCGTGGCCCGCTACCACGCGGACTACGAGGAGGCCGCGGCCGGCCACGCCCTGACCGGCGCCCAGGCGAAGCTGCTGAGCCTGCTCTCCCTGGAGCCGCTGCCCATGCGCAAGCTGGCCCAGCGGCTGAAGTGCGAGCCGTCCAACGTCACCGGCATCGTGGACCGCCTGGAGGCCCGCGGTCTGGTGGAGCGCCGCCCCGCACCGGCCGACCGCCGCGTGAAGGTCGCCGCGGCCACGGAGGAGGGCCGCCGGGTCGCCCGCAGCCTGCGGGAATCCCTGCGCTTCGCCCGCGAGCCGCTCGCCGCCCTCTCCGACGAGGAGCGCGTGGCCCTGCGGGACGCGCTGCGCCGGATGCTGGGGCAGGACGGACAGCCCGCCCACCGGTGACCCGCGGATGACCGCGCCTCGGTAGGGTGCCCCCATGCGCGATCTTGGGGTGGGTCTCGGGTATCTGCTGAAGGGCCAGCGGTGGGTGGCCCGGCACGGCAGGCAGTACGGCTTCGGGCTGCTGCCCGGCCTCATCACGCTCGTCCTGTACGCGGCGGCGCTCGTCTCCCTCGCCCTGTGGGGCGACAACCTCGTCGGCTGGGCCACGCCCTTCGCCGACGACTGGACGAGCCCGTGGCAGGGACTGTTCCGCGGCTTCCTCACCGCCGTCCTGTTCGTCCTCGCCCTGCTGCTGTCCGTCGTCACCTTCACCGCGGTGACGCTCCTGATCGGCCAGCCCTTCTACGAGAGCCTGTCCGAGCGGGTCGACCGCGACGTCTCACCGGACGGCACCGCGCCCGAGTCGAACCTGCCGCTCTGGCGCGAGCTGTGGATCTCGGGCCGCGACAGCCTGCGCGTCGTCCTGCGCGCCGCCGTGTGGGGCGTGCTCCTCTTCGCGCTGGGCTTCGTGCCCGTCCTCGGCCAGACGGCCGTCCCGGTGATCGGCTTCCTCGTCACCGGCTTCTTCCTCACCGAGGAACTCGCCGCCGTCGCCCTCCAGCGCCGCGGCGTCGAACTGCGCGACCGCCTCACCCTGCTGCGCTCCCGCAGGACCCTGGTCTGGGGCTTCGGCACGCCCCTCGCGGTGTCCTTCCTGGTGCCGTTCGTCGCGGTGTTCCTGATGCCGGGCGCGGTCGCGGGCGCCACCCTCCTCGCCCGCGACCTGATGGGCGAGGAGACGCGGGAGAACGGCGCCACCGCCCCGGCGAAGGACGACGGCGCCCGCTGACCGGCATCCCGGCCCCCTCGGCGTCAGCCTTCCGTCGCCCCGCCGGCCTCCGCGGCCACCACCAGGATCGACCGCACCTGCGCGACGATGTCCAGCCGGTTGCGCACGAACTCCGGGTCCGTCACCGTGCCGCTCGCCGGATCGGTGTTCCCGGCGCCGAACTGCAGCACCGGCGTGTGCAGATGCCCGCCCGGCAGCACCCCGCCCAGCCCCAGCCGGTCCCGCAGCAGCGTCACCCGGTACGCGATCTCGTTGGACAGGTAGTCCCCGCCGCCCCCGGCCCGCGCTGCCGACCCCGGCGTGGGCCCGTCCGGCCGCACCACGGGCTGCGTCCCGCCCGCCGGTATCTCCGTCACGCCCGTGTTGTCGTAGACCGGGAAGCGGCCGGTCTCCGCGCCCGTGACGGCCTCGTACGGCAGCGTGGTCGTCGTCCACTGCGGCTGGGAGGCCGGGTCGGCGACCGGGATCGTCCCCGTGGAGGAGGCGTTCTCGTTGTCCGGGAAGCCGCCCCGCCAGGCCCCGTTGGTCCGCTCCACGTCGAACCGGCCGACCCGCCCCTGGCTCACCGTCGTGAACAGGTCGACCTCGGGCAGATACCGCCGCAGCGCCCGCTCCACCACGCCGTCCGCGAAGTCCCGCCAGCGCACCGGGAACACGGTCGTCTCGACGCGCGCCGGTCCGTCCGCCGTCTCGATCACCGTGCCGTCCAGGGCCAGCGCCGTCGCCCCGGACGGGTTGGAGATCCGGATGTCCCGGTCCAGCGTGAACGGGTCGAACCCGGTGAGCAGAATCCGCTTGATCCCGTCATCGCGCGGATAGCGGATCGCGCCCTGACCGCGCGAGGTCCGCTCCAGCTCGCCGACCAGCCCGGCCCTTTGCGCCTCGGTCAGCCCGAACTCCGGCTCCCACGAGCGCAGTTCCCGGGTCATCGCCAGCCGCGCCCAGTACAGCGGCCGGTCGTCGTCCCGGCTGAGGTCACCGCCCGCCGGGCCACGCCCCTGCACCCGGTCGACCGCCCGCCGCCACAGCGCCGAGCCCTCCCGTACGACGACCCGGCGCGCCTCGGCGGGGGAGCGCGCCGCCTCCAGCGCCCGCGTGAACCGCGCCGCCGCGGCGTCGAAGCCGGAGAGCCGCAGGATCTCCCGCGGCACGTGCCTGTCGAGCCGCTGTTCCTCGACGGTCGGCGCGGGAGCGGCGGGAGCCCCGGCCGTGCCCGCCGTCGCGGGAGTGGTGGCGAGCCCTGCCACCAGGGTCAGTCCGAGTACGCCGATCCGAACACGTGGGGAAGCCAAGGCAGTCCAGGTCCTTCCGTCGTCGCGGCGGTGCGTGGCACCGGAGGGCCGCAGTATGCGCGACGGAAGGACGGCACGCCATGGCGCGTGCCCCGGCCGGCCCGGCTAGCGCACCGAGAACGCGTACACCGTCTCCGAGCGGTACACCTCGCCCGGCCGCAGCACCGTGCTCGGGAAGTCCGGCCGGTTCGGGGAGTCGGGGAAGTGCTGGGTCTCCAGCGCGATGCCGTCGCCGGGCGCGAACGGCTCGCTCAGGTAGTCCCCGGTGTAGAGCTGAAGACCCGGCTCGGTGGTCGACACGGTCATCACCCGGCCCGACGCCGGGTCGTACAGCTCGGCCACCTCGACGGGCGTGGCCGTGACGCCCTTGTCCAGCACGAAGTTGTGGTCGTACCCGGCGCCCACCTTGCGCGGCTGCCGGAAGTCGAAGCGGGTGCCCGCCACCTCCCGCGGGGCGCCCACCGGGATCAGGTCCTCGTCGACCGGCGTGAAACGCGCCGCGTCCAGCCGCAGTTCGTGACCACCCGCGTCCCCGGCACGCGCACCCGCCAGGTTGACGTAGCCGTGATGCGTCAGGTTCACCACCGTCGGGGCGTCCGTCACCGCCTCGTAGGCGAAGCGCAGCGCACCCGACTCCTCCAGCGTGTACGTCGCCGTGACCTCCAGGCGGCCCGGGAAGCCCTCCTCGCCGTGCGGGCTGACCCGCGTCAGGCGCACGCCGTGCTCGATGCCGGTGACGTCCCACACCCGCTTGTCGAAGCCGCGCTCCCCGCCGTGCAGCGAGTTCGGCCCGTCGTTGCGCGCCAGGGCGTAGGTGCGCCCGTCGAGCGGGAAACGGCCCCCGGCGATCCGGTTGGCGTACCGGCCGATCAGCGCGCCGAAATACGGCTCCGGCTGTGCGACATAGCCGTCCAGGCCGTCGAACCCGAGCGCCACGTCTGCCGCGCGCCCGTCCCGGTCCGGGACCTCGACGGACTGCACGATCCCGCCGTACGACAGCACCCGCACCCGTACCCCCGCGCGCTCCAGGGTCCAGCGGTGGACCGGGGAGCCGTCGGGAAGCGTGCCGAAGAGTTCGTTCATGTGCGGAACTCTAAGTCAGGGCCGTGGCGCCGTGACGGAGCGGTGGGCGATCTCCGCCAACCGGGCCTGGCCGTTCACACTCGGGTGGAACCAGTCCCAGTGGCTCAACTGGTCCGTGCCGAAGCGGTAGTCGTGCACGGCGCCGCCGTCGGTGCGGCACCGCTCGTCCTTGGCGCACACCTGCGCCAGCACCTCGTTGTAGTCCCGCACCCGCTGGTGCACCGTCTCCCGGCGCAGGTTCGCCGCCGCGTCCACGGCCTCCGCGTCGCCCAGCATGGAGGGGCAGATGCCCAGCTTCCACACCTGCCGGCCGAGGGTGCTGGTGCGGCCCTGCTCCCACAGCCGCTTCAGGTTCGGCACGCTCGCCACGTACACCTGCGTCTTCGGCAGCGCCTCGCGCAGCGTGCGCATGGCCTTCTCGAAGTCGGCGCGGAACGCGGCGACCGGCGTCATCGCCGCCGTCGTCGGACGGCAGGCGTCGTTCGCCCCGACGAGCACCGTCACCAGCTGCGGCTCGTGCCGCACCGCCCGCGCCATCTGGCCCGGCAGGTCCGCCATCCGGGCGCCCGACACGGCGAGGTTCCAGCTCCGCCGGGCCGCGCCCGCCCTCCCCAGCAGCCGCACGGCCAGGCTGTCGACCCGCGGGCTGCCGCCCGTCGCCCACGACACCTCCGGGCAGTCCGCCAGGACCTCGCAGGCGTCGAAACCCGTCGTGATGGAGTCGCCCACGGCGGCCACCGACGACGGGCTGCGGTCCCACACCGGCTCCGGCGACGGCCTCACGCGCGTCGGGGAGCCGGACGCCCCGGCGGAGCCGTCACCGCCGGCGTCGCACCCGGCGACCCCCGCGACGGCCAGCGCCACGACGGCGGCCACGGCCCGCGCCCCGTTCCGCATTCCCATGCCCCGCTGGTCCCCTCGGTCGGCGTACAAAGGTCCTCCTCCATGACAACGCGCGCGGGTTCCCGGACCCGGCCGGTGCAACGTCACACACCCGTACAGGCGTCCCCCTGGGTGAATGCGGGAGTTTCGGGGCAGTGGGACCGACGGTACGTCACACTCCCCGCGCCCCCGCGCGGTAGCCTCGGCCCATGGCCGGCGTGCCACTGCCCGCCCGTATCGACAGGTCCCGCTCAGCCCGGAGGTCCAGGTGACGACACGTGGAGTTTTGTACGTGCACTCCGCGCCGCGCGCGCTGTGCCCGCACGTCGAGTGGGCCGTCGCCGGGGTGCTCGGCACCCGCGTCAGCCTCGACTGGATCCGGCAGCCCGCCGCGCCCGGCACCTGGCGCTCGGAGTTCTCCTGGCAGGGCGAGGCCGGCACCGCCTCCAAGCTGGCGTCCGCGCTGAGAGGCTGGCACCTGCTGCGCTTCGAGGTCACCGCCGAGCCCTGCGCCACCGCCGAGGGCGAGCGCTACAGCTGCACCCCCGACCTCGGCATCTTCCACGCCGTCACCGGCATCCACGGCGACATCCTCATCCCCGAGGACCGGCTGCGCGCCGCCCTCCAGCGCTCCCAGCGCGGCGAGACCGACCTCGCGGCGGAACTGTCCAGGCTGCTGGGCAAGCCCTGGGACGACGAGCTGGAACCCTTCCGGTACGCGGGCGAGGGCGCCCCGGTGCGCTGGCTGCACCAGGTGGTCTGACGCGCCGGCTGCACCGGGTGGTCCGAGAGACCTGAGAAACGGCCAGTGGCCCGGCCTCCCCAGGGAGACCGGGCCACTGCTCGTCCACAGCGCCGTCACACCGACCGGAACGCCAGCACCACGTTGTGCCCGCCGAAGCCGAACGAGTCGTTCAGCGCGACGATCGGCCCCTCCACGGGCAGCTTGCGCGCCTCACCGCGCACCACGTCCGCGTTGGCCTCGGCCTCCGGGTCGAGGTTGTCGACGTTGATGGTCGGCGGAGCCACCCGGTGGTACAGCGCGAGCACGGAGGCGACCGTCTCGACACCACCGGCACCACCGAGCAGATGCCCGGTCATCGACTTCGTCGCGGACACCGCCACGTGGTCCGTGTCGTCGCCGAACACCTTGCGCAGCGCTTTCAGCTCGGCGATGTCACCGGCCGGCGTCGACGTGGCGTGCGCGTTGACGTGCACGATCTCGGCCGGCTTCAGGTTCGTGCGGTCCAGCAGGTTGTGCAGGGCGTGCGCGATGCCGCGGCCCTCGGGCTCCGGCTGCACGATGTCGTGGCTGTCGGCGGAGACGCCCTGCCCGACCGCCTCGACGTACACCCGCGCACCGCGCTTCGCGGCGTGCTCGGCGGACTCCAGGACGACCACGCCGGCGCCCTCGCCGAGGACGAAGCCGTCACGGGCGACGTCGTAGGGCCGCGAGGCGCCCTGCGGGTCGTCGTTGTTCTTGGACATCGCCATCATGTTGCCGAACGCGGCGATGGGCAGCGGGTGGATCGCCGCCTCCGTGCCGCCCGCGACGACGACGTCGGCGCGGCCGGTGCGGATCATCTCGATGGCGTAGCCGATGGCCTCGGCACCCGACGCGCACGCCGAGACCGGCGTGTGCACGCCCGCGCGGGCGCCCACGGCCAGACCGACGTTCGCCGACGGGCCGTTCGGCATCAGCATGGGAACGGTGTGCGGGGAGACACGGCGTACGCCCTTCTCCTTCAGCACGTCGTACTGGTCGAGCAGGGTCGTCACGCCGCCGATGCCGGACGCGATGACCGCGCCCAGCCGGTCGGGGTCGACGGAACCGTCCTCACCGGCCTTGCCGGTGAAGCCGGCGTCGGCCCACGCCTCCTTGGCGGCGATCAGCGCGAACTGCGCCGAACGGTCCAGGCGGCGGGCCTGCGGCCGCGGGATGACCTCGGACGGTTCCACGGCGATCTGCGCCGCGATGCGGACCGCCTGGTCGGCGGCCCACTCCTGCTCCAGCGGCGTCACGCCGGAACGTCCGGCGATCAGGCCCTCCCAGGTAGAGGCTGCGTCGCCACCCAGCGGTGTGGTTGCGCCGATACCGGTGACGACCACGGTGCGATTGGTCGAGCTCACGGGAATTCCTTCTCCAACGAATACGAGGATTCAGCGGCGCCACCGCCGGGTGGCGGGGCCGGGCACCGGCCCGAGCGGGGACTCAGGCCTGGTGCTTGAGGATGTAGTCGGTGGCGTCGCCGACGGTCTTGAGGTTCTTCACGTCGTCGTCCGGGATCTTGACGTCGAAGCGCTCCTCGGCGGCGACGACGACCTCGACCATGGACAGCGAGTCGACGTCCAGGTCGTCGGTGAAGGACTTGTCCAGCTGGACGTCCTCGGCGGGGATGCCGGCGATCTCGTTCACGATCTCGGCGAGACCGGCGACGATCTCTTCCTGAGTGGCGGCCATGTCAGGCGCTCCTTCGTTGTTTTCCAGAGGGTTGGCGCCCGCCGCGCGAGCGGCAGGCGTCTGCGGTGCCCGTGCCGGACAGAAATCCGGCACTGAGTGCCTAAGGGAGGGTAACGACCGTCGCGGCGTACACGAGACCCGCCCCGAATCCGATGACGAGGGCGGTGTCGCCGCTCTTCGCCTCGCCGGTCGCCAGAAGCCGCTCCATCGCGAGCGGAATCGACGCGGCCGACGTGTTGCCGGTGGTGCGCACGTCACGCGCGACCGTGACGTGCTCCGGCAGCTTGAGGGTTTTCACCATCGAGTCGATGATCCGCTCGTTGGCCTGGTGGGGGATGAAGACGTCCAGGTCGGCCGGGCTGACCCCGGCGACCTCCAGCGCCTCCTGCGCGACCTTCGCCATCTCGAACACGGCCCAGCGGAACACCGCCTGGCCCTCCTGCGCGATCGCTGGGAAACGCTCGACCGTGCCGTCGCGGTAGTCCGTCCACGGCACCGTCTGCTTGATGGTCTCCGCCTTGTCGCCCTCGGAGCCCCACACCGTCGGGCCGATCGCCGGTTCCTGCGAGGGGCCGACCACGACCGCGCCCGCGCCGTCGCCGAACAGGAAGGCCGTCGCCCGGTCCTCCAGGTCGGTCAGGTCGCTGAGCCGCTCCACGCCGATGACCAGCACGTACTCGGCGGAACCCTCGACGATCAGGCCCTTGGCGAGGGTGAGGCCGTAGCCGAAGCCCGCGCAGCCCGCCGAGATGTCGAAGGCGGCGGCCCTGTTCGTGCCGAGCTTGTCGGCGATCTCGGTGGCGACGGCCGGGGTCTGCTTGAAGTGCGAGACCGTGGAGACGATGACGGCGCCGATCTGCGCGACCGAGATCCCGGCGTCGGCGATCGCCTTGCCGGACGCCTCGATCGACATCGCCGCGACGGTCTCCTCGGCGTCCGCCCAGTGCCGCGTCTCGATGCCGGAGCGCGAGCGGATCCACTCGTCGGAGGAGTCGATCCGTTCCAGGATGACCTCGTTCGTCACGATCCGGGTCGGGCGGTAGCCGCCCACACCGAGGATGCGCGCGTACGGGGCGCCCTTGCTGGGCTTGATCTTCGCCATGCGGTGGGGCTCCTTAGGGCGTCAGGCGCCCGCTGCGTCGGCAGCAGGTTCGGACGCGGTGGCGGCGAGCTCGCGGGCCGCGTCGAGGTCGTCGGGGGTCTTCAGGGCCAGCGTCCGCACGCCGGGCAGGGCGCGCTTGGCGAGGCCGGTCAGGGTGCCGCCCGGGCACACCTCGATCAGGGCGGTGACGCCGAGCTGCTTGAACGTCTCCATGCACAGGTCCCAGCGGACCGGGTTGGCGACCTGGCCGACCAGCCGCTGAAGCACCTCGGCGCCGGTGGCGACGGCCTGGCCGTCCCGGTTGGAGACGTAGCGGGTCGCCGGGTCGGCCGGCGTCAGCTCCTTCGCCGCCTCGGCCAGCCGGTCCACGGCCGGGGCCATGTGGTGGGTGTGGAAGGCGCCGGCCACCTTCAGCGCGACCACCTTGCGGACGCCCTCGGGCTTGTCCTCGTTCAGTGCGGCGAGCTGCTCCAGCGTGCCCGCCGCGACGACCTGGCCCGCGCCGTTGATGTTGGCCGGGGTCAGACCCAGCTTCTCCAGGTGCGCCACCGTGACCTCGGGGTCGCCGCCGAGCAGCGCCGCCATGCCGGTCTCGGTGACCGCCGCGGCCTCGGCCATCGCCAGGCCCCGCCTGCGGACGAGGGTGAGCGCCGCGGTGTCGTCCAGGACGCCGGCGAACGCGGCGGCCGTGATCTCGCCGACGCTGTGCCCGGCGACCGCACCCGGCGAGATGTCACCGAGTGCCGCGGCGGACAGCAGGCCGGCGGCGACGAGCAGCGGCTGCGCCACGGCGGTGTCACGGATCTCGTCCGCGTCGGCCTTCGTGCCGTAGTGGGCGAGATCCAGTCCGACGGCGTCCGACCATGCGGCGACGCGGTCGGCGGCACCGGGGAGTTCGAGCCAGGGAGTCAGGAAGCCGGGCGTCTGGGCGCCCTGGCCGGGAGCGACGAGTACGAGCACTCTCACACTCTCTCTTGGGTACGGGCACGGCCGCCCGTGACGACAGGGACGAAGAACACGAAGGGGTTTTGTGGAGCCCCGACAAAACGCTAGAACTGGGGATCTCCGTCGGCGAGACGCCCCAGGATCAGCGCGATCCGGAGCGTGAACGCCGACCGTACATCCGAAGGCGACCATCCGGTGACGTCAGTCACACGTCGGAGCCGGTAGCGAACGGTGTTGGGGTGCACGAACAGCATCCGCGCCGCACCCTCCAGACTGCTCGCCTGCTCCAGATAGACGCTGAGCGTCTCCAGCAGCGCGGCCCCCGCCTCCTCCAGCGGTCTGTAGATCTCCTCCACCAACTGCTCGCGCGCCGACGGGTCTCCGGCCATCGCCCGCTCCGGGAGCAGATCGTCCGCCAGCACCGGCCGCGGGGCGTCCTGCCACGCGGAGCACGCCTTCAGCCCGGCAGCGGCGGCCTGCGCGGACCGGGTCGCGGCCAGCAGGTCCGGCACGACGGGCCCGGCCACCACGGGGCCCGCGGCGAACGGCCCGATCAGCGACTTCGCCACGGCCAGCGGATTGTCGCTGCCGCCCGCGATCACCACCAGGCGCGCCCCGAGCACACCGGTCAGCACCTGGAGCTTGGCGTGCCGGGCGGCGCGCCGGATCGCCTCCACGGTCAGCTCCGAGTCGCCGTCGGGCGCCGTGCCCAGCACCACGCACACGTGCTCCGGCGAGTTCCAGCCGAGCGCGGCGGCCCGGCTGACGGCGCCCTCGTCGGCCTCTCCGCTGAGGACCGCGTTCACGACGAGCGACTCCAGGCGCGCGTCCCAGGCACCGCGTGCCTCGGCGGCCTGGGCGTAGACCTGCGCGGTGGCGAAGGCGATCTCCCGGGCGTACACCAGCAGCGCCTCGCGCAGCACCGACTCGTCGCCCGGTGCGGCCACCTCGTCGATGGCGCTCTCCATGACCTCGATGGTGGTGCGCACCATCTCGACGGTCTGCCGCAGCGTGATCGCCCGGGTCAGCTCGCGCGGCGCGGTGCCGAAGACGTCGGTGGAGATCGCCTGCGGGGCGTCCGGGCGGCGGAACCACTCGGTGAACGCGGCGATGCCCGCCTGCGCGACCAGCCCGATCCAGGAGCGGTTCTCCGGGGGCATCGCCCGGTACCACGGCAGCGTCTCGTCCATCCGCGCGATGGCCTGCGCGGCGAGGGTACCGGACGACTTCTCCAGCCGCTTCAGGGTCGCGGTGTGCGGGTGGGAGGCACGGGCTGCGGCTGCGGACTTGCTGGATTCGGGTTCGGGCACGGGGACAAGAGTGCCTTATCCGGACGGGAGCGTGCGCCGCCGGGGGCTACCGTGGACGCCGTGATGGACGTACGGCGCGCCGACGAGCGCTACCCAGGGGGCGACCCGGCGGCCGGCATCGAGTCCTGGCACGCCTTCTCCTTCGGCCCCCACTACGACCCGGACAACCTCCGCTTCGGCGCGCTGATCGCCTGCAACGAGGAGCGCCTGGCACCCGGTGCCGGGTTCGCCGAGCATCCGCACAGCCACACCGAGATCGTGACGTGGGTGGTCGAGGGCGAGCTGACGCACCGCGACTCGACGGGCCACGAGACGCGCATCCGGCCCGGGGACGTGCAGCGCCTGAGCGCGGCGAGCGGCGTGCGCCACGTCGAACGCAACGACGGCGACATCCCGCTGGTCTTCGTCCAGATGTGGCTGGCCCCGCTCCGGCCGGGCGGCGACCCGCACTACGAGACGGTCCACGGCATCGCGGACGCCACCCCGTACGCCCTCCCGGAGGCGGGGGCGATGCTGCACGTGCGCCGCCTGGCCCCGGGGGAGCGCACGGCGGTCCCGGACGCGGGCCACGTGTACGTGCACGTCGTGCGCGGCGAGGTCGGACTCGACGGCACGCGGCTGGCCCCGGGCGACGCGGCCCGCGTCACGGCGGCGAAGGACCTGACGGCGACGGCGGAGACGGCGGCCGAGCTGCTGCTGTGGGAGATGACCTAGGGTCGCGCGGGAGGGACCCCCATCGCGTCGTCGCCCTCCTCCGCCTCGCAGCTGCACGCACCAGGCTCCGCCCGGGCGGGCCCGGAGGCACGGCGCATCACGGCCGGGCCGGTCCGAACGACGGGCCCTGGCGCAGCTCGGCGAGCACGGCGTCGGTGAACGCCGGCCACGCCTCGGCCGCCCACGGGCCGAACGCCCGGTCGGTCAGGGCGACGCACGCCAGCCCGGCCACCGGGTCGATCCACAGGAAGGTCCCGGACTGGCCGAAGTGGCCGAAGGTGCGCGGCGAGGACGCGGAGCCCGTCCAGTGCGGGGACTTGGCGGCCCGGATCTCGAAGCCGAGGCCCCAGTCGTTGGGGTTCTGGTGGCCGTAGCCCGGCAGGACGCCCTTGGTCCCGGGGTACTGCACGGTCATCGCCTCGGCCACCGTGCGGGGGTCCAGCAGGCGCGGCGCCTGCACCTCGGCGGCGAACCGCAGCAGGTCCTCCACCGTGGACACGCCGTCCTTCGCGGGCGATCCGTCGAGCGAGGTCGACGTCATGCCCAGCGGCTCCAGCACCGCCTGCCGCAGGTACTCCGCGAACGGGATGTCGGTGGCCTTGGCGAGGTGGTCCCCGAGCTGCTCGAACCCGGCGTTGGAGTACAGCCGCCGCTCACCGGGCGGCGCGGTCACCCTGTGCTCGTCGAAGGCGAGGCCGGAGGTGTGCGCGAGCAGGTGCCGGACCGTCGACCCGGGCGGCCCGGCGGGCTCGTCCAGTTCGACGGCGCCCTCCTCGTGGGCGACGAGCGCCGCGTACGCCGCGAGCGGCTTGGTGACCGACGCCAGCGGGAAGCGCCGCCCGGCCGGCCCGTGGGTGCCGAGGACCGTGCCGTCGGTCCGTACGGCACCGGCCGCGGCGGTGGGAACGGGCCAGTTCTCGATCAACGCGAGGCTGTTCAGCGACATGCGGACGAGCCTATGCGGCTCACGGACCCGGCCGCACCGAGGGGTCGGATCCGGTGGCCCGGCGCCCCCGGCCGCCTCCCGCGGGCCGATTTCTCCCGGGTTTCGCTTGCTTGGAGTGCACTCCAGGGTTCTAGCGTGGGGCGCATGACGGTGATGGAGACCCCCACAACCGACAGTTGCGCGGGACCACGGCAGCAGGACCGGCGCCCGGACGGCCAGGACAAGTACACGATCAGCGAGGTCGCCGCCCTCACCGGCCTGACGGCGCACACCCTGCGGTGGTACGAGCGCATCGGGCTGATGCCGCACATCGACCGCTCGCACACCGGGCAGCGCCGCTACACCAACCGCGACCTCGACTGGCTCGACCTGGTCGGCAAGCTGCGCCTGACGGGCATGCCGGTCGCGGACATGGTGCGGTACGCGGAACTCGTCCGCGAGGGCGACCACACCTACGGCGAGCGCTTCGAGCTGCTGAAGTCGACCCGCGAGGACGTGCTCGCGCGGATCGCCGAACTCCAGGGCACGCTGGCCGTGCTCGACCGCAAGATCAGCTTCTACGCGGACGCCGGGCAGCCCCTGGCGTCGGAGAGGTCCCGATGACGGACAGCAGGATCGCGACGGCACAACTGGGCGAGGACGGCCCCGAGGTGGGCGTGCAGGGCCTGGGCTGCATGGGCATGAGCTTCGCCTACGGCCCGGCGGACACCGACGCCTCCAGGGCGACCCTGGAGCGGGCCCTGGAACTCGGCGTCACGCTGTACGACACGGCGGACGCGTACGGCGCCGGCGAGAACGAGCGGTTCCTCGCGCCGTTCTTCAAGGCGCACCGGGAAGAGGTCGTCATCGCGACGAAGTTCGCCCTGGCCATCCCCCCGGACGAGCCGACCCGGCGCGTCATCCGCAACGACGCGCCGTACATCCGCCAGGCCGTCGAGGCCAGCCTGAAGCGGCTCGACGTCGACGTGATCGACCTCTACTACATGCACCGCAGGGACGTGAACGTCCCCATCGAGGACACCGTCGGCGTCATGGCGGAGCTGGTCCGCGAGGGCAAGGTCAAGCAGCTGGGCCTGAGCGAGGTCACCGCCGAGGAACTGCGCGCCGCGCACGCCGTGCACCCCGTCGCCGCCGTGCAGTCGGAGTGGTCGCTGTTCAGCCGGGACATCGAGGCCCGGGTGGTGCCCGCGGCCCGCGAGCTGGGCGTGACCCTCGTGCCGTACTCGCCGCTCGGCCGGGGCTTCCTCACCGGGGCCTTCGTCAACGCCGAACAGGACCTGACGGCCGGTGACTTCCGCCGTCAGCAGCCCCGCTTCACGGGCGACAACGCGGCGGCCAACGCGGCCCTGCTGGAACCGGTCCGCGCGGTCGCCGAGGCGCACGGCGCGACCCCCGGCCAGATCGCCCTGGCCTGGGTGCACGCCCAGGCGGCGGTCCACGCCCTGCCGGTCGTCCCGATCCCCGGCACCCGCAAGCCGGCGCGGGTGGAGGAGAACACGGCGGCGACACGCATCGAGCTGACGCGGGAGGAACTGGCCCTGCTGGACCCGATCGCGTCGAAGGTGGCGGGCGACCGCTACGCCGACATGACGTTCACGTCGGCGGGCCGGGAGTAACACCCGGCCGGGGCGGAGCTACAGCTCGGCCAGCAACTCCCGCTTCTTGCTGGAGAACTCCTCGTCCGTGACCAGCCCGGCCCGGTGCAGCTCCCCGAGGTGCCGGATCCGCTCGGCGATGTCGGCCGGGTCCCGCCGGGGCGCCGGCACGGACACCGGGTCGGCCGGGCGGCACCGCCGTACCGCCGCCAGCACCGCCGCCGCGAACGGCAGCGACTCGTGCACGGTCCCGTACCCGAGGCCGAACACGACGGCGGCCGGGTCCTGGTCGGGCTGCGGCGGCTGCCCGCCCGCCGCGTCCCGGCGCAGCAGCCGCAGGTGCCCCTCGAACACCTCGGGGGAGCGCCATTCCACGCCGACGAGGCCGTCGACCGGGAACGTCTGGTCGCCGGCCTTCCACTTCGCCGTCGACGCGCCGGTCCAGGACCACCGGAAGGACACCGACGTCCCGTCGAAGGAGGCCTTCCCGTCGTACGCCTTGAAGTGCAGCGGTGCCCGCGGCGCGGCCACCAGGTGCCGCTCGGCCGGGCCGGAGGAGGTCAGCCGGGCGCGCAGCTCGTCGGCGTAGTACTCGGCGAGCGTCTCCCGCTCGGCGGGCAGCACCAGCCGGTACGGGTCGCAGCCCTCCTTCAGCTGTCCGGCCGCCGCCTCCATCAGCGGGTCGGCGCCGGGCCGCGGCTCGGCGCGCAGCACGACCGTGCCGCGCCTGCCCGGCGTCAGCGTCACCGAGGCGATCGCCTCCAGCGGGATGCGCCGTTCACCGAGCGCCTGGAACAGCTTGGGTGTGCGCAGCCCTCGTTCGTAGCGGATGAGCACGGAGTCGGACTCGAACTCCCAGGCGGCATGAAATCCGGCCAGTACATCACCCATGCGGCTCATCGTATGCGGCACGCCCTCTTCCGTCCCCTCCACGCGCATCCCGCATTTTCTCCGCTTCTACGCGCGTCCGGAAGGGGCGGCGCCGGACACACCCGCACGGCAGCCGCCGTCCTGACCCGCGCACCGGACCGAGTCGTACGCGCCCACACCGATCCCGGCGAAGTTCAGCAGGCTGTCCGTGCCGGGTTCGAAATAGCCGCTGTGGCCCTTCGCGTCCGCCGCCGACAGCACCCGCGCGCCGAAGCCCGGCGACACCGGGTCGGCGCCGTGACCGAGCCCGCCGACCTCCAGGTACGGCACGTCCTGCACCCAGTCGTCCGCGTCCCGCATCGCCCACACCCGGGCGGTGGTGCGGAGTTGGGACGCCGTGGCGGCGCGCATGCCGGGGCTGCCCGCCACCGCGATGTCGGCGACCCGGTCCGGCAGGTGGCGCGCGGCGAGCCCGCACAGCACGGAGCCGTAGCTGTGGCAGAACAGCGCGACGGGCGCGCGGCCGGGCAGCGCCCGCACCAGCGCGTCGAGCCGGACGGCTCCGTCGGCGGCGCGCGGCGCGGTGGCCGCGTCCATGCCGACGCCGCGGGGCGCGGTGTAATCGGCCCAGGCGATCACGGCCGTACGGGTCGAGGGGCTCGCGGCGCGCTCGGCCGCGTACAGCGCCTTGGCCATGCCGACCGGCGCGGAGTACGTGCGGTGGGTGCGCTGGAAGGTGAGCAGGTGGGTGTCGACGCCGGGGACGACGACGGAGACCCGCTCGGCCTTCCGCAGGCTGCCGAACACCTCGGCGACACGGCCGGAGCCCTCCGGGCTGAAGGCGAGGATGCGGCGTCCGGGGCTCATCAGGGCCTGGAGGCGGTGCATGCGGCGGCCCGCCTCGTGCTTCCCGGCGGGCGTGAGGCGGCTGTCGCGCATGCGCCTGCGCTCGACGTCGCGGGCCTGGCGGAGCGCGATGCGGTTGGCGCGGTAGCGCAGTTCTACCGGGGCGCCGTTCATGTTGCCGACCACGAGCGGGTGGCGGCGGGCGAGGCCGGTGCGCTGCCGCTCGGTGAGCGAGGCGAAGAACCGGGCGAGCCGGGCGGGGGCGGCCTGCGCGTCGGGCAGCCGGTGTCCGGCGATGCGCCCGTTCTCCCAGGCGGAGAGCGCGGCCTTCAGCGGCGTCGCCGGCTGCTGGCCGCGCATCGCGGTCCAGCCGGTGGTCGCCAGCATCACGAACACCACGGCCAGCGCGAGCAGGGCACGCCAGACGTTCAGTTGCGGGGAGGTGTCGAAGGAAGTCACTGAAAGGACACACTAGGAGAACGGAAGGGTCTCGCGTGAGCCATGTGGCCGGGATCACGTTTCGATCCTGCCGACGAGGGTTCAGTCGACGCGCCAGCTCCCGGTGAGGGCCGGTCCCACCTGGTCCAGGTGGGCGGCGGTGAGGTCCCGGATCGCGGCGATGCTGACGTCCTCGCCCACCGACCAGCGCCGTTCGGTCACCCGCATCACCGCGCCGAACATGGCCACCACCAGCCGCGGCCGGGGATCGGCGTCCACGTCCAGGCCCTCGCGCTCGGCGATGATGCGGGCGATCTCCTCCTCCACCTCCATCGACCGGCGCAGATGGACGGCGAGCAGCGCGGGCGTTGACTCGATCGCCCGGTAGGCCCGCATGTGCAGTTCCAGCGGCACGACCCGCTCGATCGCCTCGCCGATGGCGTCCCAGCTCTCCAGGGCGGCCCGGCGCAGCGCCTCCAGCGGCGCCTCGTGCGCCGGCCGCTCGCGCACAGCCTGGACGTAGTGGGACTCCACCAGCCGGGTCACGAAGAGGGCGGCGTCCTCCTTGCTCGTGAAGTAGCGGAAGAAGGTGCGCTGCGAGACGTCGACGGCCTCGACGATCTCGTCGACGGTGGTCCGCTCGAAGCCGCGGGTGGTGAACAGCTCCAGGGCGACCCGCAGCAGCGCGTCCCGGGTGCGCTGCTTCTTCCGCTCGCGCAGCCCCGGCCGCGGCGTCGCCGTACGGGCGGTGTCCGCCGTCTCCAATGCGCCTCACTTCTCTCAAGGGCTCGCACCTGCACGGATCTTCGCGCGGCGTCCGCCTCTCCGTGCAGTTCAGGCTATACGCGGGTTCGTGTCAGTCGCCGACTTGTGAATGGGTTTGTCAAGTGTCAGCGACTGACTTTAGCCTCGAACGCATGACTAGTCAGACCACCGTCGAAGCGACCGGACCGGGGGACAAGGCGCCGGGCGCCCCGTCGGACCCGACACCGGCCAAGGGGCTGCGCGGCCACCCCTGGTTCACCCTCATCACCGTCGCGGTCGGGGTCATGATGGTGGCCCTGGACGGCACCATCGTGGCCATCGCCAACCCGGCCATCCAGCGCGACCTCGGCGCCACCTTCGCCGAGGTGCAGTGGATAACCAACGGCTACTTCCTCGCCCTCGCGGTCTCCCTGATCACCGCGGGCAAGCTCGGCGACCGGTTCGGCCACCGGCAGACCTTCCTCATCGGCGTGATCGGTTTCGCCGCCGCCTCCGGGGCCATCGGCCTGTCCGACAGCATCGCGCTGGTCGTCGCCTTCCGCGTGCTCCAGGGCGTGTTCGGCGCGCTGCTGATGCCGGCCGCGCTCGGCCTGCTGCGCGCGACCTTCCCGGCCGAGAAGCTCAACATGGCCATCGGCATCTGGGGCATGGTCATCGGCGCCTCCACGGCCGGCGGCCCGATCCTCGGCGGCGTCCTCGTCGAGCACGTCAACTGGCAGTCGGTGTTCTTCGTCAACGTCCCCGTCGGCATCCTCGCCGTCGTGCTCGGCGTCGTCATCCTGCTCGACCACCGCGCCGAGAACGCCCCGCGCTCCTTCGACGTGCTCGGCATCGCCCTGCTGTCCGCCGCGATGTTCTGCCTCGTGTGGGCCCTGATCAAGGCCCCGGAGTGGGGCTGGGGCGACAGCCGGACCTGGATCTACCTCGCCGTGTCCGCCGTGGGCTTCCTGCTGTTCGCCCGCTGGGAGACGAAGGTGAAGGAGCCGCTGATCCCGCTGGCGCTGTTCCGCTCGGTGCCGCTGTCGGCCGGTGTCGTCCTCATGGTCCTGATGGCCATCGCCTTCATGGGCGGCCTGTTCTTCGTCACCTTCTACTTGCAGAACGTGCACGGCATGGGCCCGATCGACGCCGGCCTGCACCTGCTGCCGCTCACCGGCATGATGATCGTCGGCTCCCCGCTCGCGGGCGTGATGATCACCAAGTTCGGTCCGCGCCTGCCGCTGGCCGGCGGCATGGCGGTCACCGCCGTCGCCATGTACGGCATGTCCACGCTCGACGTGGACACCGGCAGCGGCCCGATGTCGCTCTGGTTCGCCCTGCTCGGCCTCGGCCTCGCGCCCGTCATGGTCGGCGCCACCGAGGTCATCGTCGGCAACGCCCCGATGGAGCTGTCCGGTGTGGCAGGCGGTCTCCAGCAGGCCGCCATGCAGATCGGCGGCAGCCTCGGCACGGCCGTGCTGGGCGCCGTGATGGCCTCCAAGGTCGACAGCGACCTGGCGGGCAACTGGGCGGACGCGGGCCTGCCGAAGCTGCCGCCGGAGCAGATGGACCAGGCGTCCGAGGCGGTCCAGGTCGGCGTGGCCCCGGTCGCCGAGGGCACCCCGCCGCAGATCGCCGGGAAGATCACCGAGGTCGCGCACGACACGTTCATCTCCGGCATGAGCCTGGCCTCCCTGACCGCCGCGGGCGTCGCCACCTTCGCGGTGCTGGTCGCGTTCCTCACCAAGCGCGGCGCGAACGCCGAGGCGGGCGCGGGCGTCGGCCACATCTGACGGCCCGTCGGAAGGGGGCGTGCGGCGACCGCTTCGCCCCCTCCCGGCCACCCCGGGGATTGAACACACGTACGGGGGTACTCGCCTCCCGGACCCGGAACGAACCCAACCGTAGAGGGGTTCAAGGGAGTTGATGATGGCGAGCTTCGGACATGGATCGCGCAGGCACCCCCGGTCACGTGGCCGGACGTGGTCACGGAGCGGGCCGGATCGCGCGACGCTCGGAATCATCGGAGTCATCTGCGCGGTCGCGGGCTTCTTCGTCCTCGGGATCGTCCTCGGTCCCGTGGCGATGGTCTGCGGCTGGCTGGCCATGGGCCGCAGCTGGGTGGGCTCCCGGCCCGTACCGGCCGTGGTCGCCCTGGTTCTGGGAGCCGTCGACACGCTGCTGGCGGTCATCTGGCTCGCGGGAGCGGCCTCCCCGGGCATCGGCATGTAACGCCCGGGGCAGTGAGGCAGGGCCCCCGGCCGCGCGCCGGGGGCCCACCTCTGCCCGGCGCGGCTCATGGAACGCCGCAGCCCAGGACGGCGCGGCCCGGCTCATGGAAACCCCGGCGGGGGACGGGGGCCCAGGAGACGGCACGGCACGGCTCACGGACCCCGGCGCGGCGCGAGGGCCCGGGGGCGGCGCCGCCTACGGCTTCCGCTCCTCGAGCGCCGCCACCTGGGCCCGCAGCGCCCGTACCTCCTCCGTCAGCGCCTCGATGGCCGCCGTCTGCCGCCGTTCCTCGGCGTCGTCCTCGAACCGGGCGATGAACCAGGCCGCGATGTTCGCGGTGACCACACCGAGCAGCGCGATCCCGGACAGCATCAGCCCCACGGCCAGCACCCGGCCAAGGCCGGTCGTCGGCGCGTGGTCCCCGTACCCCACGGTCGTCATCGTCGTGAAGGACCACCACACGGCGTCGCCGAGCGTCTTGATGTTCCCGTCCGGCGCGTCGCGCTCCACCGACAGCACGGCCAGCGAGCCGAACATCAGCAGCCCGACGACCGAACCGGCCACGTACGTCGTCAGCCGGACCTGCGACGCCATCCGCGCCCGCCGCCCGACCAGCAGCAGCGTCGACACCAGGCGCAGCAGCCGCAGCGGCTGGATCAGCGGCAGCAGCACCGCGAGCAGGTCCAGCCAGTGGGTGCGCACGAACGTCCGGCGGTCCCGGGCCAGGCACAGCCGCACGAGGTAGTCGGCGGCGAACGCGGCCCACACCGCCCACTCCACGACCGCGCACGCGCGCGTCACCGCCGGGCCGGCCGGGCTCGCCACGATCGGCACCGCGTAGGCGACGGCGAACGCCACCGCCAGGGCCAGCAGCGGCCGCTGGGTCCGCCGCTCCCAACGGTCCGCCGCACTGGTCCCGTCCCCGCTTCGCGCGTCCGCGCCGATACTCATGCCCGGCATCGTAGGAAACGCCCGGGGGCGGCGGGCCGGTCGGCCCCGCCGCCCCCGGATCCGCCCGCGCGGTGCTACGCGTCGCCGCCCGCCGCGCCCGGGTCCGCGGCCGTCACGTCGAGGAGCTGGTACCGGTCGACGGCCTGCTTCAGCACCGACCGGTCGACCTTGCCCTCCCTGGCCAGCTCGGTCAGCACGCCCACCACGATCGACTGCGCGTCGATGTGGAAGAAGCGGCGCGCCGCGCCCCGCGTGTCCGCGAAGCCGAAGCCGTCCGCGCCGAGCGACTGGTACGTGCCCGGCACCCACCGCGCGATCTGGTCCGGCACCGACCGCATCCAGTCGGACACCGCCACGAACGGCCCCTGCGCGCCGGCCAGCTTCCGCGTCACGTACGGCACCCGCTGCTCCTCCTCCGGGTGCAGCAGGTTGTGCTCCTCGCACTCCACGGCGTCGCGCCGCAGCTCGTTCCAGGAGGTCGCCGACCAGACGTCCGCCCTGACGTTCCACTCCTCGGCGAGGATCCGCTGCGCCTCGAGCGCCCACGGCACCGCCACACCGGACGCCATGATCTGCGCGGGCAGCGCGCCGGACGTGCCCTCGCTGAGCCTGTGGATGCCCTTGAGGATGCCCTCGACGTCCACGTTCTCCGGCTCGGCCGGGTGCTGGATCGGCTCGTTGTAGACGGTGAGGTAGTAGAAGACGTCCTCGCCGTGCGGGTGCTCCTCGGACGCGCCGTACATCCGGCGCAGGCCGTCCTTGACGATGTGCGCGATCTCGAAGCCGAACGCCGGGTCGTACGCCACGCACGCCGGGTTGGTCGACGCCAGCAGCTGCGAGTGGCCGTCCGCGTGCTGGAGGCCCTCACCGGTCAGGGTCGTACGGCCCGCGGTCGCGCCCAGCACGAAACCGCGCGAGAGCTGGTCGGCCATCTGCCAGAACTGGTCGCCGGTGCGCTGGAAACCGAACATCGAGTAGAAGACGTACACCGGGATCAGCGGCTCGCCGTGCGTGGCGTAGGCCGATCCGGCGGCGATCAGCGAGGCCGTGCAACCCGCCTCGGAGATGCCGTCGTGCAGCATCTGCCCGGTCGGTGCCTCCTTGTAGGCGAGCAGCAGATCGCGGTCGACCGCCTCGTACTGCTGGCCGAGCGGGTTGTAGATCTTCGCGCTCGGGAAGAACGAGTCCATGCCGAACGTGCGGTACTCGTCCGGCGCGATCAGCACGAACCGCCTGCCGATCTCCTTGTCCCGCATGAGGTCCTTCAGCAGCCGCACGAACGCCATGGTGGTCGCGATGGACTGCTGACCGGAGCCCTTCTTCACGGTCGCGTACGTCTTGTCGTCCGGCAGCGGCAGCGGCTCGGAGCGCACCACGCGCGTCGGCACGTACCCGCCCAGGCTCCTGCGGCGGTCGTGCATGTACTGGATCTCCTCCGAGTCCCGGCCCGGGTGGTAGTACGGCGGCACGCCGGACTCCAGCTCCCGGTCGGAGATCGGCAGGTGCAGCCGGTCCCGGAAGCGCTTGAGGTCGTCGACCGTCAGCTTCTTCATCTGGTGGGTGGCGTTGCGGCCCTCGAAGTTCGGGCCGAGCGTCCAGCCCTTGATCGTCTTGGCAAGGACGACCGTCGGCTGGCCCTTGTGCTCGACGGCCGCCTTGTACGCCGCGTAGATCTTCCGGTGGTCGTGGCCGCCGCGCCCGAGGTGCAGGATCTGGTCGTCGGTCATGCCCTCGACCATGGCCCGCAGCCGGTGGTCGTCGCCGAAGAAGTGGTCGCGGATGTACGCGCCGGACTCGGTGGCGTACGTCTGGAACTGGCCGTCCGGCGTGGTGTTCATCCGGTTGACCAGCACGCCGTCGCGGTCCTGCGCGAGCAGCGGGTCCCAGGTGCGGTCCCACACCAGCTTGATCACGTTCCAGCCGGCGCCCCGGAAGATCGACTCCAGCTCCTGGATGATCTTGCCGTTGCCGCGCACCGGGCCGTCGAGGCGCTGGAGGTTGCAGTTGACGACGAAGGTCAGGTTGTCCAGGCCCTCGCGGGCCGCGATCGACAGCTGGCCCAGCGACTCCGGCTCGTCCATCTCGCCGTCGCCGAGGAACGCCCACACGTGCGATTTCGAGGTGTCCGCGATCCCCCGCGCGTGCATGTAGCGGTTCATCCGCGCCTGGTAGATCGCGCCGATCGGGCCGAGCCCCATCGACACGGTCGGGAACTCCCAGAAGTCCGGCATCGACCGCGGGTGCGGGTACGACGACAGCGCGTACGGCGCCTTCGACTTCTCCTGCCGGAACCCGTCGAGGTGCCGCTCGCCGAGCCGGTCGAGCAGGAACGCGCGGGCGTAGATGCCCGGCGAGGCGTGGCCCTGGAAGAAGACCTGGTCACCGCCGTCGCCCTCGTCCTTGCCGCGGAAGAAGTGGTTGAAGCCCACGTCGTACAGCGAGGCGGAGGAGGCGAACGTGGCGATGTGCCCGCCGACCCCGATGCCGGGCCGCTGGGCGCGCGAGACCATCACGGCCGCGTTCCAGCGGGTGGCGTTCAGGATCTTGCGCTCGATCTCCTCGTTGCCGGGGAAGAACGGCTCGTCCTTGGTGGCGATGGTGTTGACGTAGTCCGTGCTGCGCATCTCGGGCACGGCCACGCGCTTCTCGCGGGCCCGCTCGATGAGCCGCAGCATCAGATAGCGGGCCCGCTCCCGGCCGCGCTCGTCCACGGCGGCGTCGAGGGAGTCGAGCCACTCCTGTGTTTCCTCGGGATCGAAGTCAGGAACCTGACTCGGAAGGCCGCCAATGATGATCGGGTTGCGATCGGATCCGGAAGCCACGCTGGTCCTTACCTGTCGGGGGGCTGCTGGGAGAGGGATGTCGCTGTGCCTGCGCCGTCCCCATCGTGTACCTCTTGGGAGGCGGACGTCATCTTTACCGAGAGGTAACCGAGTCGGTTCCCGGCCCTGCCCGGCTCGGCAGACTCCTTCGAGTCTCGTACCCGTGACCGGTTCCCAAATGCGCAAACAGGGCAGAAAGGTGTGGTGTGCGTCACCATGGGGCGGGAGGATGTGCAAGGAGTTGCGGTGACACGGCCGGGATCGTCACCGTTTCGGCGGTCCCGGAGGCCGGGTACTTGCGCGATCCGTCCCGCCCGTGTGGACTACGGCCAATGCTTCGCGCACGCGCGTGGCTGATATTCCCCCAGCTCGTCAGAGCGGGGGGTACACAGATTCACCAGACATGATCAGGAGGCAACCCGTGAGCGCGACCGCGGACCACGCGGAGGAGCGGACGAACCCTGCCGCCAGGCTGGGGTTCCAGCCCGGGCAGGTGGTCCAGGAGATCGGCTACGACGACGACGTGGACCAGGAACTCCGCGAGGCCATCGAGGAAGTCGTCGAGGGCGACCTGGTCGACGAGGACTACGACGACGTGGCCGACGCCGTTGTGCTGTGGTTCCGTGACGACGACGGCGACCTGACGGATGCGCTGGTGGATGCCACCACGTACATCGAAGAAGGCGGCGCGATCCTGCTCCTCACGCCGAAGACCGGCCGTGCGGGGTACGTGGAACCGAGCGACATCTCGGAGGCCGCGACGACGGCGGGCCTGACGGCGTCCAAGAGCGTCAGTGTGGGCAAGGACTGGAGCGGCAGCCGCCTGGCCACGCCCAAGGCGGCCAAGTCCAAGAAGTGACCCCCGCCGGCCCATGACAGACCGGACGGGCCGGGCCGTCGCGCCCGGCCCGTCCGAAGGTCCCCGGTGATCGCTGCGTAGGGTGGTGCCACCACTCGAACAGCCCACCGAAGGGACATTCAGCGCGATGGCGATCAAGGTCGGCGAAAAAGCCCCCGACTTCGAGCTCAAGGACAACCACGGCGCGACCGTGAAGCTCTCCGACTTCCGCGGTCACAAGAACGTCGTGCTGCTCTTCTACCCGTTCGCCTTCACCGGCGTGTGCACCGGTGAGCTGTGCGAGCTGCGGGACCACCTGCCGCAGTTCTCCGACCGCGACACCCAGGTGCTCGCCGTCTCCAACGACTCCGTCCACACCCTGCGCGTCTTCGCCGAGCAGGAGGGCCTGGAGTACCCGCTGCTGTCCGACTTCTGGCCGCACGGCCATGTCTCGCGCGCGTACGGCGTCTTCGACGAGGACAAGGGGTGTGCGGTGCGCGGGACCTTCATCATCGACAAGGAGGGCGTCGTGCGCTGGACCGTGGTCAACGGCCTGCCGGACGCCCGCGACCTGAACGACTACGTGAAGGCGCTCGACACCCTGTGATCGCGGACCGCCCGGGCCTGCGAGGGACGGGAACCCGTCACTAGGATCGACTCGTTGATCCGACATCCAGCACTTCGGGGCTCCCCGCCCCAGGACACCAATGGAGGACTCGTGGGAGTCAGCCTCAGCAAGGGCGGCAATGTCTCGCTGACCAAGGAGGCTCCGGGCCTGACCGCGGTCATCGTCGGTCTGGGGTGGGACGTGCGCACCACCACCGGCACCGACTTCGACCTGGACGCCAGCGCACTGCTGCTGACCAGCTCCGGCAAGGTCACCAGCGACGCGCACTTCGTCTTCTTCAACAACCTCAAGAGCCCCGACGGCTCCGTCGAGCACACCGGTGACAACCTCACCGGTGAGGGCGAGGGCGACGACGAGCAGATCAAGGTCAACCTCGCCGCCGTCCCGGCCGACATCGAGAAGATCGTCTTCCCGGTCTCGATCTACGACGCCGAGAACCGCCAGCAGTCCTTCGGCCAGGTCCGCAACGCCTTCATCCGCGTCGTGAACCAGGCCGGCGGCGCGGAGATCGCCCGCTACGACCTCAGCGAGGACGCCTCCACGGAGACGGCGATGGTCTTCGGCGAGCTGTACCGGCACGGCGCGGAGTGGAAGTTCCGCGCCATCGGCCAGGGGTACGCCTCGGGCCTGCGCGGCATCGCGCAGGACTTCGGCGTGAACGTCTGAGCGGGTCCCACGCCCGCACCGTCCGGCGCCGCGCGGTTTGCGTGCGGCGCCGGACGCGCAGGACAACCAAGACAGCAGTACCGAACGGGGAGGGACCAGAACATGGGCGTCACGCTCGCCAAGGGAGGCAACGTCTCCCTGTCCAAGGCCGCACCGAACCTCACCCAGGTGATGATCGGGCTCGGCTGGGACGCGCGCTCCACCACCGGAGCCCCCTTCGACCTGGACGCCAGCGCGCTGGTGTGCAGCAACGGCCGGGTGCTCGGGGACGAGTGGTTCATCTTCTACAACCAGCTCAAGAGCCCGGACGGCTCGGTGGAGCACACCGGTGACAACCTCACCGGCGAGGGCGACGGCGACGACGAGTCCCTCCTGGTCGACCTGTCCAAGGTGCCGGCCCAGTGCGACAAGATCGTCTTCCCGGTCTCCATCCACCTGGCCGACGAGCGCGGCCAGGCCTTCGGCCAGGTCAGCAACGCGTTCATCCGCGTGGTGAACCAGGCCGACGGTCAGGAACTCGCCCGCTACGACCTCAGCGAGGACGCCTCCACCGAGACGGCGATGATCTTCGGCGAGGTCTACCGCTACCAGGGGGAGTGGAAGTTCCGAGCCGTCGGACAGGGGTACGCGTCGGGGCTGCGAGGCATCGCCCTAGACTTCGGAGTCAACGTTTCGTAAAGCCGGGTGCGGCGCGGGGGAGACCCGTACACCCCGCACACAAGGGATTGGGTAGCCAGTGGTTCTGAAAACCTTCGGCTGGTCGTTCGCGGTCACCGCGCTCGGACTGGTCGCAGCGGTCTTCTACGGGGGGTGGACCGCCTTCGGCATCGTGGCGATCCTCTCCGTACTGGAGATCTCGCTGTCGTTCGACAACGCGGTGGTCAACGCCGGCATCCTGAAGAAGATGAATGCCTTCTGGCAGAAGATCTTCCTGACCATCGGCATTCTGATCGCCGTCTTCGGCATGCGGCTGGTCTTCCCCGTCGTCATCGTCGCCGTCAGCGCCCAGCTCGGACCGATCGAGGCCGTCGACCTCGCGCTCACCGACAAGGACCGCTACCAGGAACTGGTCACCGACGCCCACCCGTCGATCGCCGCCTTCGGTGGCATGTTCCTGCTGATGATCTTCCTCGACTTCATCTTCGAGGACCGCGACATCAAGTGGCTCGGCTGGCTCGAGCGCCCGCTGGCCAAGCTCGGCAAGGTCGACATGCTGTCGGTCTGCATCGCCCTGATCGTGCTGCTCGTCTCGGCGATGACCTTCGCGGCCAACGCCCACCAGCACGGCGGCGCGCACGTCGACAAGACCGAGACGGTGCTCCTGTCCGGCATCGCCGGCCTCATCACGTACATGATCGTCGGCGGTCTCTCCGGCTACTTCGAGGACAAGCTCGAAGAGGAGGAGGAACGCGAGCACGAGCAGGAGGAAGAGGCCGTGAAGAAGGGCAAGCCGCGCTCCGCGGTCGCCCTCGCCGGCAAGGCGGCGTTCTTCATGTTCCTCTACCTGGAAGTCCTCGACGCGTCGTTCTCCTTCGACGGCGTGATCGGCGCCTTCGCCATCACCAACGACATCGTCCTGATGGCGCTCGGCCTCGGCGTCGGCGCCATGTACGTCCGGTCGCTCACCGTGTACCTGGTCCGCCAGGGCACCCTGGACGACTACGTGTACCTGGAGCACGGCGCGCACTACGCCATCGGCGCGCTCGCCATGATCCTGCTGATCACCATCCAGTACGAGATCCACGAGATGATCACCGGCCTGATCGGCGTGGCCCTGATCGGCTGGTCGTTCTGGTCGTCGCTGCGCCGCAACAAGGCACTGGCCGCAGCAGAGGGAAAAGCGGGAACGGACGACAAGACTGAGGTGTCGTCCGGGGTGTGACACCCATCCGGGTGAGGAACGCTCTGAGCGGGGCGGCCGTCGGGGAGAAGTCCTGGACGGCCGCCCCGTCTCGGTCGGTCCACCAGGCAACGTGGGGGCGGGAATTGGGCATCTTGGACGGTCTGTGGCGCGGGCGCCGGGCCGACTTCGACTCGGGCAGCGCGTCCAGCAACGCCATCGAGCTGACCAAACGGAACGGCCAGGTGTCCCTGACCAAGCAGGGCGCGGCCACCGGCCATCTGCGCGTCAACCTCAACTGGCGCATGCGGACCTCCGACATCGGCGGCCCGCAGCGCGAGAGCCTGCTGCGGCACCCCTTCAGGGCGCTGAAACCGCCGGAGGTCATGGGCCACAGCCAGAGCATGGTCAACGTCGACCTCGACCTGGGGTGCCTGTACGAGCTCCAGGACGGCACCAAGGGCGTCGTCCAGCCGCTCGGCGGCCTCCTCGGCGACGTGAACGCACCGCCGTACGTCAAGCTCAGCGGTGACGACCGGTTCGGCTCGGCGTCCGGCGAGACGATGTACATCAACCTCGACCACCGCGAGGACATCAAGCGGCTGCTGGTGTTCGTGTACATCTACGACCAGACCCCGGCGTTCGACCGCACGCACGCGATCGTGACCCTCTTCCCGAGCAGCGGGCCCCGGATCGAGATCGGACTCGACGAGAGGCACCCGCAGGCACGGTCCTGCGCGGTGGTGATGATCGAGAACGTGAAGGGGGAGATCCTGGTGCGCCGCGAGGTCAAGTTCGTGTACGGCTTCCAGGGCGAGTTGGACCGGTTGTACGGGTGGGGCCTGCAGTGGGGGCGCGGCTACAAGTCCAAGGCGGACCGGTGAGCCGCCCCCGGTGGCCCGGGGCAGCCCGGGAGCGCCCCTCTAGCGTCCGATGAACTGCGGCCCCTGCGGCGGCAGCCGGAAGTCCGGGTCCGGGTGGTCCGGCTGCGGGTAGCCGTAGCCCTGGGCGGCCGGGGCCGGCTGCGGATAGCCGTAGGAGGGGGCCGCGCCCGCCGGCTGGGGGTAGCCGTAGGAGGGCTGCGGCTGGGGGTAGCCGTAGGACGGCTGGGCCGGGACCGCCGCGGTGGGCTGTTCCGGCGGCAGCGGCTGGGAGACCTCGGACCGCGGGGTGACCCGGGTCGGGCCGTCCGTCTGCTCCGACTCGTCCACCGAGATGCCGAAGTCCGTGGCCAGGCCCTTCAGGCCGTTGCTGTAGCCCTCGCCGAGCGCGCGGAACTTCCAGCCCTCGCCGCGCCGGTACAGCTCGCCGCAGATCAGCGCCGTCTCCTCGCCGGTCTCCGGCTTGACGTCGAAGTACGCGAGCGGCTCCGCGTCGGCGGCCGTCGCGTCGTACAGCAGGATGCGCAGCGCCCGCACGCGGTCGAAGGTGACGCCGTCCGCCGAGGCGACGAGGACGATCCGGTCGACCTCCGGCTCGACACCGGCGAGGTCTGTCTGGATCGTGTCGGTGAGCGCCTCGGCGACGCGCTCCTTGCCGAGCCGCCACACCTGACCGGACGGATGCCGGGGCTGGTTGTAGAAGACGAAGTCCTCGTCGGAGCGCACACGGCCGCCGGGGCCGAGGAGCAGCGCGGAGGCGTCGACGTCCGGGACCCCCTGCCCGGGATTCCAGCGCAGCACGGCACGTACCGTGGTGGCGTCCAGCGGGACGTTCGACCCCTTCAGCATCGCGTGCGTCATGCCGTTCATCCTGCCTTGCCGGTCCTGGTCACGACAACGCGGGGGAAGGGATTCCGGTGCACGTCACGGGGAACCCGGGGCGGGCGCGGTTGGCCGGAACGGTGTGCTCGCTTCACTCGGAGTTCACGCCTGCCGGGAACCCCCGACACGCACTTCTACGTACTATTACCGGCCACCTTCGGACCGGTTACCGGTCGCCCACACACCACTGGGGAGTTCATGCGGCATTTCGGACACATCGCCCCTGCGGTGCGGGAACGTATCTTCTACCGGGAGCCGTGCGAGTTCACCGCCGACTCCCCGGCCCGTCTGCTGTCCGCGGCCCTCGGCGCCACGCTCTACAGCCCCGCCACCCGGCCCAGACTCGCGGACGACGTCCTCAAGCAGGCCGCCCGCGGCGTCGTGTCCATGGTGCTGTGCCTGGAGGACTCCATCGACGACGCGGACGTCCCGGCCGGCGAGGACAACCTCGTCCGGCAGCTCACCGCCCTCGCGGGCCGCGCCGGGGCCGACCTGCCGCTGCTGTTCGTCCGGGTCCGGGTGCCCGAGCAGATCCCCGACCTGGTGCACCGGCTCGGCCCCGCCGCCCGGCTGCTGTCCGGGTTCGTCCTGCCCAAGTTCACCGAGGAACGCGGCATGGCCTTCCTGGAGGCCCTGGCCGGCGCCGAGGCCGCCGGCGGACGGCGGCTGTTCGCCATGCCCGTGCTGGAGTCCCCCGAACTGCTCTACCGGGAGTCGCGCGTGGCGACCCTGGAGGGCATCTTCCGCGCCGTCGACAAGTACCGCGACCGGGTCCTCGCGCTGCGCCTCGGCGTCACCGACTTCTGCTCCTCCTACGGCCTGCGCCGCGGCCCCGACATGACGGCGTACGACATCCAGGTCGTCGCGTCCGTCATCTCCGACGTGGTGAACATGCTGGGGCGGGCCGACGGCACCGGCTTCACCGTGACCGGGCCCGTCTGGGAGTACTTCCACGTCCAGGAACGCATGTTCAAGCCGCAGCTGCGGCAGAGCCCCTTCCTGGAGGTACAGGCCGTCGAGCTGCGCCAGAAACTGATCGAGCACGCCATGGACGGACTGCTGCGGGAGGTTTCCCTCGACCACGCCAACGGCCTGCTCGGCAAGACCTGCATCCACCCCACCCACGTACTGCCGGTGCACGCGCTGTCCGTCGTCAGCCACGAGGAGTTCACCGACGCCCAGGACATCCTGCGGCCCGAACGGGGCGGCGGGGGCGTGCTGAGGTCGGCGTACACCAACAAGATGAACGAGGTGAAGCCGCACCGCGCCTGGGCCGAGCGGACGCTGCTGCGCGCCGAGGCGTTCGGCGTCGCCAACGAGGACATCGGCTTCGTGGAGCTGCTCGCCGCGGGCCTCACGGACGGCACGTGACCGAAGACGGCACCGCCCGGGCCGTGGACGCGATTTCGGTTCCGGGCGGGCGCAGGATATGCATGAGGGCGAACAGGGAGGTGCACGAGCGCGTGCGACACGGGGAGCAGGGCGGGCCGTCCGACGGCACCGACCGCATATGGTCCGGGCGCTGGGTCGCCGAACGGCTCGGCGTGCGGCTGACCGGCGACGACTCGCTGACCGGCATGCTGGGCCTCGCGCTGCGCCGCAACCCCAAACGGGCCCACCTGCTCGTGTCGAACGTCCTCGGCAAGCACGTACCCCAGTCGCCGTCCGTCGTCCACGGCCACGGCTTCCGGCTCGGCCGCCGGGTGCGCGAGCTGCTGGGCGCCGAGGCGGCCACCGCCGTCGTCCTCGGCTACGCGGAGACCGCGACCGGCCTCGGCCACTCGGTCGCCGACGGCGTCGGACTCGCCCCCTACCTGCACTCCACCCGCCGCCCGGTCGACGGCGTGGCCCCGGCCGGCGGCTTCGAGGAGTCCCACTCGCACGCCACCTCGCACCTGCTGCTGCCCGCCGACCCGGCACTGCTCGCCGGGGACGGGCCGCTGGTGCTCGTGGACGACGAGTTCTCCACCGGCAACACGGTCCTCAACACCATCCGCGACCTGCACGCCCGCCACCCGCGGAAACGGTACGTCGTCGTCGCCCTGGTCGACATGCGCTCACCCGCCGACAGCGACCGGCTCACCGCCTTCGCCCGCGAGATCGGCGCCCGCGTCGACCTCGTGACCGCCGCCTCCGGCACGGTGACCCTGCCCGACGGCGTGCTGGAGAAGGGCCGCGAACTCGTCGCACGGCACGAAACCCCGGACACCGCCCCCACCGGACGTCCCCGCGGCCGGATCACGCGCCTCGACCCGCGCTGGCCGCGCGGCCTGCCCGACGGCGGCCGGCACGGCTTCACGCCCGCGCACCGCGCCCGCCTGGAGGCCGCCCTGCCCGCCATGGCGGCCCGCGTCGCCGAAGCGCTGCCCGCAGGCGCCCGCCGCGTGCTCGTGCTCGGCTGCGAGGAGCTGATGTACGCGCCGCTCAGGCTGGCCGGCGAACTGGAGCAGACCGTCACCGCCGACGTCCGCTTCTCCACCACCACCCGCTCGCCCGTCCTCGCCGTGGACGACCCCGGCTACGCCATCCGCACCCGCCTGGTCTTCCCCGCGCACGACGACCCGGCCGACGGGCCCGGCGAGCGCTACGCCTACAACGTGGCCGGAGCGGGCTTCGACGCCGTGATCGCGGTCGTCGACTCGGTCGCCGACACGCCCGCCCTGCACGCGCCCGGCGGACTGCTCGACCGGCTCGCCGCGCACACCCCGCAGGTCCTGCTCGTGGTCGTCCCCAGTCACGTCCCCGAGCCCCGCACCGAAAGGCCCGCCATGCTGCCCGAGCCCCTCCGCGGCCCCGCCTTCTCCTCGTACCCGCCCGAGGAGGTCGGCTGGCTGCTCCAGGACCTCTCGGACGTGACGCTGGAGGCGCCGACCGAGGAGCGCGAGGAGGCCATCCAGAGCGGCGGCGCCCACTACGCGGAGTCCCTGCCCGTCGAGTACCAGCCCAGCGAGCAGTACCAGGAGCTGTTCCACGCCGCCCTCGACACCTCCGCCGCCCGCATCGCGCTGGCCGCGGGCGCTGTCACCGAGCTGGTGCTCGCCGAACGCTCCCCGAGACCCGTCCTGGTGTCCCTGGCCCGCGCCGGCACCCCCATCGGCATCCTGATGCGCCGCTGGGCCCAGTACCGGCACGGCCTCGACCTGCCGCACTACGCCGTGTCCATCGTGCGGGGCCGCGGCATCGACGCCAACGCGCTGCGCCGGCTGGCCGCCGACCACGACCCGCGCGACGTCGTGTTCGTCGACGGCTGGACCGGCAAGGGCGCCATCACCCGCGAACTCGCGACCGCGCTGCGGGAGTTCGAGGACAGCGACGGCATCACCGGCTTCGACCCGGAGATCGCCGTACTCGCCGACCCCGGCTCCTGCGTCCGCACCTACGGCACCCGGGAGGACTTCCTCGTCCCCTCCGCCTGCCTCAACTCCACCGTCTCCGGACTGATCTCCCGCACCGTCCTGCGGTCCGACCTCGTCGGCCCGCACGACTACCACGGCGCGAAGTACTACCGCGAACTCGCCGGCGCCGACGTCTCCGTGGCCTTCCTCGACGCCGTCTCCGCCCGCTTCCCCGAGGTCCACGACGCCGTCGGGCGGCAGGTCAAGGAGCTGCTGTCCGCCGACCGCGCCCCCACCTGGGAGGGCTGGGCGGCCGTCGAGCGCATCAGCGAGGAGTACGGCATCCACGACGTGAACCTCGTCAAGCCCGGCGTCGGCGAGACCACCCGGGTGCTGCTGCGCCGCGTGCCGTGGAAGATCCTCGCCCGGCAGAACGCAGGCCGCGACCTCGACCATGTGCGGCTGCTCGCCGAACAGCGCGGGGTGCCCGTCGAGGAGGTCGCCGAACTCCCCTACACCTGCGTCGGACTGATCCACCCCCGGTTCACGCGCGGCGCCACCGGCGCCGACGGCAGGGCGGTGACGGTCTGATGCCGGTGCTCGTCGCGAGCGACCTCGACCGCACACTGATCTACTCGGCGGCGGCGCTGGCCCTCACCATGCCGGACGCCCGGGCCCCCCGGCTGCTGTGCGTGGAGGTCCACGAGAGCAGGCCGCTGTCCTACCTGACGGAGACGGCGGGGCACCTGCTCACCGAACTCGGTGACGCGGCGGTGTTCGTGCCGACCACCACCCGCACCCGCAAGCAGTACCAGCGCATCAACCTGCCCGGCCCGCCGCCCGGATACGCGATCTGCGCCAACGGCGGCCATCTCCTGGTGGACGGTGTGTCGGACCCCGAGTGGCACGCGCGCGTGACCGCGCGGCTGGCCGACGAGTGCGCCCCGCTGACCGAGGTGCGCGAGCACCTCATGAACACCGCCGACCCGCTGTGGGTGCGCAAGCACCGCATCGCCGAGGACCTGTTCGCCTACCTCGTCGTGGAACGCGAACTGCTCCCCGAGGACTGGGTGAAGGAACTCGCGGTGTGGGCGGAGAACCGCGGCTGGACGGTGTCCGTGCAGGGCCGCAAGGTCTACGCCGTGCCGAAGCCGCTCACCAAGAGCGCCGCGATGCGCGAGGTCGCCCGCCGCACCGGCGCCGACCTCACCCTCGCCGCCGGCGACTCCCTCCTCGACGCCGACCTGCTGCTGGCCGCCGACCGCGGCTGGCGCCCCGGCCACGGCGAACTCGCCGACGCGCAGTGGACGGCACCGGCGATCACGCCGCTGCCCGAGCGGGGGGTTCTCGCGGGGGAGCGGATTCTGCGGGAGTTCCTGCGGGAAGTGCGGGGCGGCGCGTAGTCGGTCCGACGGCGGTGGGCGGTACGGGGTGAGCGGTGGTCGGGGTGACGGCGGGGTCAGCCGCAGCAGCCCCCGCCGCAGCAGCCGCCGCCCGCGCCGCCCTGCCGGGGGGCCGGCGCGGACCCCGCGGACGTGCCGCCGACGGCCACCGTCGACAGCAGCTTCACCGTGTCGTCGTGGCCCGTGGGGCAGCTCGCGGGAGCGGAGGACTCCGCCATGGGACGGCTCAGTTCGAACGTGTCGCCGCAGGTCCGGCAGCGGTACTCGTAACGAGGCATGCCCACAGGTTAACGGGCGCGGCCCGCGGCGTCGCCGGTCCCGTCACTGGCCGGCGCCGCGCTCCTCCCGTATCGCGGAGACCACCTGCGCCACCGCCCGCCGTACCGCTTCCGTCTCCGTCAGGAAGTGCCAGTAGTCGGGGTGCCGGCCCTCCAGCGTGCCGATCGCCCGGTCCAGGCGGGCCACCGCGTCGTCCAGCGGGCGCGCGTGACGCGGGTCGGGGGTGGTGCGGCCCGCCATCGCCAGCCGCTGGGCGTCCCGGACAGCGAACCGCGTCCGCTCGATCTCCGCCCGCGGGTCCTTCTGCACGGCGTTCAGCCGCCGCAGCCGGTCACCGGCCGCCGACACCGCCTCGTCGGTCGCGTTCAGCAGCGCCCGCACCGTCGACAGCAGCGCCGTCGCGTCCGGCCAGCGCTGCTCGTCCCGCGCGGCCTGCGCCTCCCGCAGCTTCGCCTCGGCCTGCCGCACCGTCTCCACCGCCTTGCCCGGCACGTGCTGCAGGTCCTGCCAGCAGGCGGCCGTGAACCGCCGCCGCAACTCGCTCAGCACCGGCTCGACCTGCTCGGTGCGGGTGGTCAGGGCCTCGGCGCGGGTGCGCAGCGACACCAGCCGGTGGCCGATCTCGGCGGCCCGCTCCGGCAACCGCTCCGCCTCCACCCGCACCGCCTCGGCCTCGCGCGTCACCCGCTCGGCCCGCTCCAAAGTCTGCGGCACGCCGTGCTGCCCGGCGCCCTCGTTCAGCCGGGTCAGCTCCGGGGCGAGCGCGGCGAGCCGGGCGGCGAGGTCGTCGGCGCGCAGTCCCGAGCCGCGTGCCGCGTCGAGGGCGTTGGACGCGGCGAGCAGGGACTGCCGGGCCCGCTCGACGGCGGGCGCGAGCCGGGCCAGCTGGGTCTCGGCCTTCCCGAGCAGCGGGCCGAGCCCTTCGGTGAAACGGTCCAGCTCCCGCTTCACGCGCTCCAGTTCACCCTTGGCCTCGGTCAGCTCCGCGCGGGCCCGGGCGGCGGCCGACGCCTCCAGGTCGTCCCGGTCGAGGTCGTGGGCGTCGACGGCGTTGATGTACCGGTGGCTGGCCTCGTCGATGCGGCGGCCGATCTCCTCGAAGTCCGCGACGGCACGGCGGGCCGCCGGGGAGGCGTCCACGGCGGTGATCGTCTCGATGGAGATCCGCAGGTCCCGCTGGGCGGTGTCCAGCTCGTAGAAGGCCGTGGCCGCCGCGTCCTTCGCGGCCTGCGCCTCGGCCCGCTGGCCCTCGGCCCGCCCGCCGAACCAGCGCCGTGTGCCGCCGCCGGCGAACGCGGCGGGCAGCACCAGCACGGCGGCCAGCGGCAGCGCCACCAGGGTCAGCGCGTCACGCAGCGGCCCCGGGGCGCCGGCCGCACGGCGTGCGCGCGGGCCCGGGGTGCGAGGGGCGCGGCGGCGTGCGCGCGGCGCGAACGGTGGGTACGGCCGCGATGGTGTCGCCGTCACATCCCTCTCCCGTGCTGTGATCCGCCCTGCCCGGTGTCATGTCATTGTCCCACCGGTTGAGGACGAACACACGGGCCGATCAGTTCGCGGTGCGGACCGTGACTTTCCCGTCGCCCGTGTGCGCGGACACCACGTGGGCGCTGGTGTCGCTCCGCGGCACGGACACGTTCACCGAGCCGTCGCCGGTCCTGGTCGTCACCCGGTACGTCTCCCTGGGCACCGCGATCGTCACCGAGCCGTCGCCGGTGCGGGCCTCCACCAGGTCCGGTACGGCGCCCAGTTCGAGGTGGACCGAGCCGTCCGTGGTGCGGGCGGACACCTTGCGCGAGGACACGTCCGCGCTGACGGAGCCGTCCCCGGTGTGCACCCGGACCGGCCCGGAGGTGTCCGTGACGCGTACGGAGCCGTCCCCGGTGCGCACCCGCAGGGGCCCGCTGGAGCCGTTGACGCTCACGGAGCCGTCCCCGGTGCGCACCCGCAGAGGTCCGCTGGAGTCGCTGACACGCACCGCGCCGTCCCCGGTGCGGATGTCGAGCGCCTCGCGGAAGCCGCTCGCCCGGACACTGCCGTCGCCGTCCTCGACCTTGACGGCGACGCCGCGCGGCACCTCGATGCGGTGTCTGGCCTCGCAGTCGGCGACCATCCCGGTGCAGTGCACGCGCAGCACCAGCCGGTCGCCCTTCATCTCCCAGGTCACCTCGGGGTCCTCGCCGAGGGCGACCGAGCCGTCGAACCAGCGGGTGACCTCCACCGCGCCCTCCTTGTGCCCGTCCGCCGCGACGATCTCCAGCGCCGAGTCGTCGGAGTCGACGGTGAGGGTGCGGCCGGACAGCGCGAAGGACCGGCGCTCGGGGTCCTTGTCGTCCCCGGCGGCGGCACAGGCGCTCACACCCGCCACGAGCACGACGACGGCACCGGCGACGGCGCGAACGGAGGCGGTACGGCGGGCGGTACGGGACATGACGGTCTCCCCCTGGGACGGTCGGCGCGGCGGCTCCGCGACCGGCACCCGCTGCTGTGCGGGCTCTACGACCGTACGGAGCGGGACGGCCCCGGGGCATCCGGGCCGCTCCCGGATCCGGGGTGGGGTTAACCCCCGCCGTTCCCCCATGGGACGCGATACGGGTTTGCGGGACTGTGGCCCGGGCAATGTAGGCTGTCGACTCGTCCTGGGCCACGTGGCCCGGGAACCGGGTGCGTAGCTCAGGGGTAGAGCGCCTGCCTTACAAGCAGGATGTCGGCGGTTCGAAACCGTCCGCGCCCACCGGAGCATGAGGGAGACGCCCCGGACCGTGCCATCGGTCCGGGGCGTTTCCCGTGCCGCCCGGCGGGGTCCTTAGGATGACCCCTTGTGAAGGGCCCCCGAGCGTGCGACCGGCGACCACCCGCGTGGTGGTGGCGTGCGGTGTGCGTGCTGGGGCTGCTGGCAGGGGTTCTGGCCATGCATGGGCTGGCGCCCGGTGAGGTGCAGGGCTCTCATGGGGCGGCCCAGCACCACCACGCCGCCCCCGCCACGACACCCACCCCGGAGACGGCCTGCCCGGACGGCGGTGGTGGTCACCCACGGCACGCCGACCCGGCCTGTGCAGCGGGTGCGGTGAGTGGTGGGCCGGTGCTGCCCGCGCCCGTCCCTGACCCGGTTCCGGCGGTGGTCCGGGCCGACGCCGTACGGGCGTACGCGGCCGAGGCGCCTGACGGTGCACGCGCGCCGCCCTCCCTGGCCGAACTCCAGCTCCTGCGGATATAGGCACCGCTCCCGCGCCGCGCCCCCTCGGCGTGGCGCAGCAGTGTGCCGCACGTCCCTTTCCCGCAGGAGGAGTTCACCGTATGACCAGCATTCGTACCCTCACGCGCCGTGCCGCTCCGGTCGCGGTCGCGGCCCTCGCCGGGGTCGCCCTGGCCGCCTGTGGCGGCGACGGCGGCGGACACGGGGGCCATGGCTCCTCGTCCGCGAGCGCCACGTCCAGCGCGCAGGCCGACGCCACGGCCGGTGCGCACAACGCCCAGGACGTCGCCTTCGCGCAGGGCATGATCCCGCATCACCGGCAGGCCCTGGAGATGGCCCGCCTGGCCGACGGACGGGCCGGTTCCGCGGAGGTCGAGGACCTCGCCCGGCGCATCGAGAAGGCGCAGGACCCGGAGATCCGGACCATGTCCGGCTGGCTGAGGGCCTGGGGCGAGGAGGTGCCCGGGGAGGCGCCCGGCTCGGACCACTCCGCGCACTCGGGGCGCGCGGGCATGCCAGGGATGATGTCCGAGGAGGACATGGCCGAGCTGGAGAAGGCGTCGGGCAAGGCCTTCGACAGGATGTTCCTCACGATGATGATCGAGCATCACGAGGGTGCCGTGGAGATGGCAGCGACCGAGAAGAGCAAGGGCCGCCACGGTCCGGCCAGGAAGCTGGCCGGCGCCATCGCCACGGCACAGACCGAGGAGATCGCCGAGATGAACGAGCTGCTCGGCAAGGGCTGACGGCGCTACGGGGCGCCGTCGGGGTCCTCCGCCGGCGCCTCGTGCGCGTGCTTCAGCTCGGAGCGGGCGCGCATCCGGTCGGGGCCGGTCAGTTCCGTCCAGTAGCGGTGGGTGCTGACGAACACGGCCAGCTCGCGCTCGCGCCGCCGCAGCTTTTCCACCTCGGCCTGTTCGTCGGCCGTCCAGCCGGGCGAGGCCGGGCGCTCCACCTTGCGCCAGCCGTTGTCGTCGCTGAAGCCGTCCAGCGGTTCGACCGACCAGGGGAGGCGCTTCAGCAGGGCCGACAGCTCGGCCCGGACCTGATGCAGTTCCTCCTGACCGGCGAGGAGGTCACTCGGAAAGTCATAGGTCGTTGCCACAGCCCAATGATACGCCTGTTCGATTTTGAGGTGCGAGTCGGACACGGCGCCTCGCGTGACCGCCCTGCCCGAATTCGGTTGCGGCCGGACCGGTGAGCCCGGTGAGGTTCTGCCATGGACGGTGCCGTGGAGCAGGCGCGACGGGCGGGGGCGGGGGCGGGACGGGACCGGACGGGTGCGGCGCGGCCGGCTCCGTGGCAGAGGTCGGCGGTGCTCGTGGCCCTGATGCTGGCCGCCTTCACCTTCAACACGGCGGAGAACCTGCCGATCGGCCTCCTGGAGCTCATCGCCGAAGGCCTGCGGGTCTCGGTGCCGGCGGTCGGCCTCCTGGTCACCGGTTACGGCCTGACGGTGGCCGTCGCGTCCCTGCCGCTCGCCCACATGGTGCGGGCGGTGCCCCGACGCCACGTGCTCACGGGGCTGCTGGCCGCGCTCGTCGTGTCCAGCCTGGTCGCGGCACTGGCGACCTCCTACTGGCTGCTGCTCGCGGCGCGGCTGCTGACCGCGCTCGCCCAGGCGCTGTTCTGGGCCGTGACCGGGCCGGTCGCGGCGGGCCTGTTCGCCCCCGAGGTCCGTGGCCGCGTGGTCGGGGCGCTGTCCGTGGCCGGATCGCTCGCCCTCGTGCTCGGTGTTCCCGCCGGGACCTGGCTGGGCCGGCACAGCGGCTGGCCGGTGCCCATCGCCGTGCCGGCGGTCCTGGGGCTCGTCTCCCTGGTGACGATCGCCGTTCTGCTGCCGACCTCGCGTCCCGAGGACGAGCCCGCCGCCTACGCGACCGGTCCCGACGCCCGCCGGTTCGGGACCGTGCTGGCGGCCGGCGCCCTGTCCGCCACCGGGGCGTTCACGGGATACACGTACGTCGTGAAGTTCCTGGGCGACGTGAGCGGGTTCTCCCCGGACACGGTCACTGCCCTGCTCGTGGCTTTCGGCGCTGCCTGCCTGGTCGGGGTGAGCATCACCGGGGCGCTGCTGGACCGCTTTCCGCAGGCCGCGCTGACCGCTGCCGTGGCCACGCAGGCGGTGGGCATGCTCGGCCTGTACGCGGCCGGCGGCCATCCTGCGGCGGCGGTGGTGTTCCTGCTGCTGATGGGGGGCGCACTCGGGCCGGTGTTCATGACCACCCAGAACGCGATGCTGCACTGCGCACCGGGCCGCACCGACATCGCACTCGCGGCGAACTCCGGTTCCTACCACGCGGGCATCGCGGCGGGCGCCGCCCTCGGGGGACTGATCCTGCCGCTCGCCGACGTGCGGGGCACCTTCCTCGCCGGTGGGTCGCTGACCGCCGGGGCCTGTGCGGTGCTGCTCGGTGGACGGCTGCTGCGTAACGTGGCGGCATGGAGAACACGGGCGGGGGCGTGACCGGTGAGGACGTGCGCCTGGTGCCGTACGCGGACGGGGACCTGTGGTTGCTGCGCCGCCACAACAGCCCGGAGATGACCGGGCACTTGGGCGGCCCGGAGACCGAGGAGATGCTCCTCGCCCGGCACCGCCGGTATCTCCGACTGGCGGCGGGCGGGATGTTCCGGATCGAGTCGGCCGGCAGCGGCGAGACCGTCGGCCTCATCGGGTTCTGGGAGCACGAGTGGCGGGGCGGGACGGTGTGGGAGACCGGGTGGGGGATCCTGCCCGAGTTCCAGGGCAGGGGGCTCGCCGTACGGGCGGCGCGGGCGGTCGCCGGGGCCGCCCGGGACGCCGGCAGACACCAGTGCCTGCACGCCTTCCCGAAGGTGGACCACCTCGCGTCCAACGCGGTGTGCCGCAGGGCCGGGTTCACCCTGCTCGGGACGGTCGCGTTCGCATACCCCAAGGGCAACCCGATCACGTCGAACGACTGGCGGAGGGACCTGGCCGACGTCCGGCCCCCGCGGGACGGCTGACCGGCGGCGGGGGCCGGTTGTTCGTGCGGGGCGGTTGACCGGGGGTGGCCGATGTCCGGCTTCCTCGCGGGACGGCCGACCCCGCGGGCGGTCGGCCGTTCCGCCTGCCGTCAGACTTACCTGCCGTCAGTACCCGCGCTCGGTCAGCTCCCGCACCACGCGGGCGGTCACCGGAGCCGGTACGCCGTGGCGTTCGGCCGCGCGGAGCAGCGCGCCGCCGATCGCGTCCAGTTCCAGGGCGCGGCCCGCCTCGGCGTCCCGCTGCATCGAGGACTTCATGCCGGGCGGGAAGGCGTCGTACCGGGCGAGCGCCCCGGCCGGGTCCGCGGGGCCGCCGCACGCCCCGCTGATCGCCGCCGTCTCCGTCACCAGCGCGGTCAGCTCGTCGCGGTGCCGGGTGCGGATCTCGCCGAGGGGCAGGCCGTGGCGGGTGGTCAGCAGCGCGAACGGCGCGAGGAACGACATCTTCGCCCACAGCGCCGCCGCCTCGTCCTCCAGTACCCGGGTGGCCGGGCCCGCGGCGGCCAGGGTCGCGGCCAGGGCGTCGAGCCGCGCGCGGGGCACGGGGTCGCCTGCCAGGTCGACCTCGGTGAAGGGGCTGCCGTGCTGCACCACGCCGGGTGCGACACGGGTCGACTCGACGCGGATGACGGCGGGGGCGACGCGGTCGGTGCCGTAGCGGGCGCGCAGGGCGGCCGGGTGTTCGACGCCGTTCAGGAGCGGCACGAGCAGGCCGTCGTCGCCGAGCGCGCCGACCGGGACGCGGGTGAGGGCGGCGGCGAGGCTGGTGTGCTTCACCGCGACCAGGCAGGCGCCGACCGGCTCGCGCAGCTCGGTGTCCGCCTCGACGCGGGCCGTGAAGTCGCCGAACTGCCCGCTGCGCACCCGGATCCCGTCCGTACGCAGCGTCCGGGCGGTGTCCTCGCCGGCCAGGCAGATCACCCGGTGCCCGGCCCGCGCGAGCAGCGCGGCGAGCAGTCCGCCCACGCCGCCCGGGCCCAGTACGGCCACCGTGGTTGTGTCCTGCGCCATGTGTCGGTCCTCTCGTCGGTCGGCCCCGGGACGGTGGCCGCTGCGATCATGTTCCGCTCAATCCGGCCGGGGCGCGACGGTATTCCCGGGAACGAGCGAGACTGGGGGCATGTGCCGCAGCATCAAGACGCTCCGCCCGCCCGTCCTGCCCGAGGAGGCCACGGAGGACGACATCAGG
The DNA here is from genome assembly GCF_040682395.1 of Streptomyces sp. NPDC051207. Classification (NCBI taxonomy): domain Bacteria; kingdom Bacillati; phylum Actinomycetota; class Actinomycetes; order Kitasatosporales; family Streptomycetaceae; genus Streptomyces; species Streptomyces sp. NPDC051207. The sequence continues at coordinate 133,300 of NZ_JBFBAX010000007.1, forward strand.
GCCGCCGCCCTCCAGTACGTGCGCAAGGTGTCCGGCTTCCGGGCCCCCGCCGCGCACAACCAGGAGGTCTTCGACCACGCCGTGAACGTGATCGCCGAGGCCACGGCCGAACTGCTGGCAGGCCTGGAGGTACGGGGTCGGACGGCGAAACGCGCCGGGTGACGCGGCGGCGGACGTGACGTGACGGGTCGGGCAGGGGAGGGGCGGACGCCGGCGGTCGGCGACGCCGAAGAGCGACCGCAAGCAACCCGCCCCTACCTCGGCCCCCTCCGCATCAAATAGGCCGCCCCCGCCCCCGCCCCGAACAGCGCCGCCACGGACACCGCCGTGGCGAGCCAGGTCGCGCCGAGCCAGTGGCCGCCGAGGTAGCCGAGGGCGACGCTGTACGCGGCCCAGGACAGGCCGGCCAGCGCCGACCAGGGGAGGAACTCGCGGACCCGGCGGTGTGCGGCGCCCGCGCCGAGCGAGACCAGGGAGCGGCCGGCCGGTGCGAACCGGGCCAGGACGACCAGCGCGCCGCCGCCCCGCGCGAACGCCGCGCCGAGACGTTCCTGCGCGCCGGTGAGCCGGCGTGAGCGGGCGATCGCGCGGTCCAGCCGGGGTCCGCCGCTCCAGCCGATGCGGTAGGCCACCAGGTCACCCAGGACGGACGCCGTCGCGGCGCACAGCGTGAGGACCAGGATGTCCGGCACGTCGGCGGGCACCTTGCCGGTCGCCGCGCCGGTGCCCGCTGCCGCCGCTGCGGTGGCCGCCGTGATCACCAGCACGCCGCTGGGCAGCACCGGCAGGAACACGTCGAGCAGCACCGACAGGGCCACCACCGCGTAGATCCATGGGCTACCGGTCAGTGGCCCCATACTCTCCAGCACCGCAACTCCCCGTCGTTCCCCCGTGGGCCAGACCGTGCCGCCGGTGAACGACACGGGGGGAGCGGCAGGAGTGGCCGTGACAGCCATACAGCGTACGCCTGAGGTGTGACAGGGGGTTCACGGGGGGCTCGCGTGTTGGGCACGGCGCGTTCACCCGGCTGCCGCCCCCGGCGCGCGGCCGGTGCGGGTCTGCCGTAGCAACGGGGAGACGGGCGCGGACGGACGCCGGACGGACAACGGGACGGCCGGGCCCGGGAACGGTGGAGACCATGGCAGGACTGTGCGCGGGTGCCCTCGCGGCGGCCGTGTTGGTGACAGGCACGGCAGGCGCGACCGGCGCCGACGGTTACGCAACCGGCGCGAACGCCCACGCGCCCGGCGCCCACGGCCACTCGATGCGAACGGCGGCCTTCTTCGCGCCCCCCGCCGCCTTCCTGGCCGGCGGTCCCCCGACGGCGGTGACGTACGACACGAGACTCGTCCCGGTGGCCTCCTGGATCGAGGTGCGCCGGCGGACGCGGCCCGGGGGTGCCATGACGGTGACGCTGCGCGTGGCGGGGCTGAGGCCCGGCCATGCCTACGGCGTCCACGTGCACCGCAGGCCCTGCGGCGCCGACCCCGCGACGGCAGGCGGCCACTACCAGCACGAGCCGTCCGGCGACCCGGCCGCCGTCAACCCGCGCAACGAGGTCTGGCTCGACTTCACGGCCGACGGGCTCGGCCGCGGCGCGGCGAGCGCCCGGCACGAGCGGGGCTTCCGGCGCGGCGAGGCGTCCTCCGTGGTGCTGCACACCGCGCCGGGGGGCGGCGGCACCCGCGTCGCCTGCTTCACGGTGCCGTTCGACCGGCCTGCCTGAACGCGACGCTGCCCTCCCGCACAGCACGCGCGGAAGGGCACCGTCCAAACCAGGCCGGACCGGTCAGACCGCGACCGGAGCCTCCCGCGGAGCCTCCGCGGGCGCCGCGGAACGGCGCGTCAGCAGTTTGTCGACGCCGAAGGCGCCGGAGCCGGTGAAGACCAGCAGCAGGAACGCCCAGCAGAACATCGCCGCGGCCTCGCCGCCGTTCTGCAGCGGCCACAGGGACTCGGGCTGGTGCACCTTGAAGTACGCGTACGCCATGGAGCCCGAGGCGAGGAAGGCCGCGGCGCGGGTGCCGAGGCCGACCAGGACGAGGCCGCCGCAGACCAGCTGGATGACGGCCGCGTACCAGCCCGGCCAGGAGCCGAGCGGGACGGTGCCCCCGCCGTGGGCGCCGCCGAGCACGCCGAAGAGGGAGGCCGCGCCGTGGCAGGTGAACAGCAGGCCGATCACGATGCGGAACAGGCCGAGAGCGTATGGCTGAGCTCTGTTGAGGGGGTCGGTCATGGCAGAGGGACTCCTTCGGAGGTACCGGCCTGTGGCGGCGGACCGGCAGGGGACGGAACCGAATGGGGCACTTCACGTTAGGTGCGCCTCATCAAAGCTTGCAAGTTCAACATCTGGCCAAAGGTTTTCCACATACTGCAAACTCGCCCCACGGGTAACCGCACGTAGCACGGCTCTGGCTACCGCATCGGCGTCCGAAAGTGTGACCGAATCCACTCCTGGGCGCGCTCCGGCGGCCGTCACCCAGTGCACCCCCTCGGTCGGCACCCCGAACGCGAACCGCCCGGGATGCGGCCGCCCCTGCCGGTCGATCAGGAAGTACGGACGCCGCGTCACGTCCAGGCCGCCCGTCTCGTAGCCGTCGACCACATGCGCCCGGCACTGCCCGCTGCGCAGCAGACCGGCGAGCAGCTCGTCGGCCGTGCGGCGCAGTTCGGGCTCCGGAAGGCGGGCCTCGATCAGCGTCGCCGCCCGGACCCGGGAACCCGGCACGTCGGGGGAGTGCGCCAGCCAGGAGTCCTCCGCGCACCGCACCTCGACACGCGGCCCCAGCACCTCGACCACCCCCGCCTCGATCAGCGCGGCGAGTTCCTCGATGCGGCGCCGGGGCGGGCCGATGGACAGGAAGGCGTTGAGCGGGGTGTACCAGCGGTCCAGGTGGTCGCGGCGCGAGACGCCGGTCAGCCCTCCGTGGTCGACGATCAGCCGCAGTTCGTTGCGCAGGTCGCGCAGCACGTCGAGGGCGGCCTTGAGCGGGCCGTCCACATTGCCCAGGGCGGCCTGCGCGGCGTCCTCGCGCACGTACGCCAGCAGCCAGTCGCGCCACTCGCCGGGATGCGCGAACGTACGCGACCCGTACGGGCGGGCGATCCGCTCCCAGCTCCAGCGGTCGGCGGCGGCCACCCCGAACTCGTCCAGCAGCAGCGCCTCCCGCGGGTCGCCGTGCGGCACGGCGAGGAACCGGTCGGTGAAGCCGGGCCGGCGTGTCAGGCGCGCGTAGTAGACCGTCTCCACCTCCTTGGCGACCAGCGGCCATATCTCGGCACGGAAGTCCGGCGCGTCACCGGAGTCCGCGCGCTTGCGGAAGCCCGCGACGACCTCCGGGGTGAGCACCAGCGGGACGTGCCGCCCGTAGGGGCCCTTGGCGTTGTCGCCGCGCGCCTGGTACGGCACGCCGCGCCGCGAACCGGCGTACAGGCGCGGCTCGCGGCCGGACGGCACGTACCGCAGCCCGGCGCGGTCGCGCACGAACCGGCCGCCGCGGCCGGTGGTCAGCAGGGCCATGTGGTCGAAGAAGTTGAGGCCGAGGCCGCGCAGCAGCACCGGCTCGCCGGGCGCGAGCGACGACAGGTCGACGTCGGCCGGGTTCGCGGGCGGCACGTACCGCAGGCCGTGCCGCCGCGCGTACGAGGCCAGGCGCCGCTGCTCCGGGTCCGGCGTCACCGGCAGATGGCCCTGCGCGAGGACGACGGCGGCCAGCCCCGGCAGCACCCGGCCGTCGTCCAGGGTGAGGGCCTGGCGCCCGTCCGGGGTGTCCTCCAGGCGGGTGGCGCGGGCCGTGTGCGTCACCACGCGCACCCCGGGCGGCGCGTCGCGGACCGTCGTGGCGAACACCCACTCCAGATAACGGCCGTACTGGGCGCGGGTCGGGTAGTCGTCCGGGCCCAGGGCCGGTCCGCGGTCCCCGGCGGTCCCCCGGGCCGCCCACTCGTACAGGCTCGGGCCCGGCCGGACGGGGCCCGAGCAGTCCACGCTGTCGTCGGTGAACAGGGTGACCTGGCCGGCCACGGTGTTCATGAGCAGCTCCGGCGACTGCGCGGTGCGCCACACCCGGCCCGGCCCCGGCGGGTCGGGGTCGATGACGTGGACCGTCAACCCGGTGCCGGGCGGCAGGAGTTCCGGCGCGGAGGCGCACAGCCGCTCCAGGACGCTCGTCCCGCGCGGCCCGGCGCCCACGAGGGCGACGGCGACCGCCGCCGGCCTTCCGGCGCGGTCGGCGGCCCTCCCGTGTGCCGGTATGGATTCCTCGGTGGGGGCCTCGGTCGGTGCGGACAAGGGTGTGACTCCCGGGCGTGTGGCGCGTGGCAGTGCGGGTTCGTGGCGGCGGACCGCCCGCTGGAGGCGGACGGTCCGGGTCATCATGCCGTCGCCGCGCCGGACAGCCGACCTCCGGGCCGCAGGAACGGCCCTCACTGTGGGATGCCTCACGAGCATCCCGGGACACGCCGTCACAACGTCCGACAAACAGGCGCAGCAGGCGGGATTACGGGGTGAGTTCGGACTCCGTGACCGTCGTCAGCCGGGGCCCGGCACTGCCGCCGGCCCGCGCCCGCTCCAGCCGCAGCCGGGCCGAACGCCCCCGCAGTGTGAGCGTCATGAGCTGGTTGCCGAACCACGGCCCGCCGTCCTTGCGCCAGGTGACCGGCGGCCGCGGCACGCGCCCGTGCCGGGCGAACAGCCGTCCCAGCGCCCGCGCCGGGGCGCTCCAGCCGAACTTGAAGCCCAGCCGGATCGACAGCGGAACGGAGTTGTGCACGGGCGAGCACGTCAGCTGCAGCACCCGGGCGTCGGGGCCCCCGTCCGGCCAGGACGGCTCGGCCACGTACCCGTGGTGCACGTCCCCGGACAGCACGCACACCGTCGCCGGGGCCCCGGGCCCGCTGCCCGCCTCGGCGATCAGGCCGGCCAGCGCCTCGAAGGACGCCGGGAACGCCGCCCAGTGCTCCAGGTCCGCGGCGCGCCGTACCCGCTCGCCGGTCCGCGCCCACCACGTGCCCTTGGCGCCGCCGCACAGCGCCGCGTTCCAGTTCTCCACGTCGTGCACGAGATGCGGCAGCAGCCAGGGCAGCGAGGTGCCGATCAGCAGATGGTCGTAGGACTCCCGCTCGTCCATGACCTGTTCGCGCAGCCACGCCGCCTCACCCGCGTCGAGCATCGACCGCCGCTCCTCGTCCAGCACCCGCGCGGCGCGCGTGTCGACCATCAGCAGGCGTACGCGGCCGAAGTCGCGCCGGTAGCTCCAGCGGACCGAGGTGGGCTCGGCGTCGGCCCGGGCGGCGAAGGCACGCAGCGCGTCGGTGCCGTCGGAGGTCGCGCACACCTCGGCGTACAGCGGGTCGGCGGCCAGGTCGGCGGCGGTGAGGTTGCCGAGGTGCTGGTACACCCAGTACGACATCAGACCGCTCAGCAGCCGCTCCCGCCACCAGGGCGTGGCCCGCATGTCGGCGAGCCAGGCGGCGGAGGTGTTCCAGTCGTCGACGACGTCGTGGTCGTCGAAGATCATGCAGCTGGGCACCGTGGACAGCAGCCAGCGCACCTCGGGGTCGAGCCAGGACTCGTAGTAGAGCCGGGTGTACTCCTCGTAGTCCGCGACCTGGTCGCCCGGCGGTTCGGAGAGGTCGCGGCGGGCGGCGAGCCACTGGCGGGTGGCGCCGGAGGTCTCGTCGGCGTACACCTGGTCGCCGAGCAGCAGCAGCACGTCGGGCCGTTCGGCCCCCGGGTCGGCGGCGATGCGCCTGGCGAGCGTGTCCAGGGCGTCCGGGCCGACCGGGTCCTTGCCCCCGGCCGGCGGCGAGGCCCAGCGGCAGGAGCCGAAGGCCGCCTTGACCTCGTCGCCCTCGCCCGGCGCGCGGATGACGGACGGCGGGAACGGCGAGCCGGGCAGCGGCCACACGGGGACGCCGTCGAGGAACACCTCGTACGGCGTCCCCGTGCCCGCCGTGAGCCCGGTCACCGGCACGAGGGCGTAGTGGTGGCCCGCGACCTGGAAGGTGCGGGCCGTGCCGTGCGCGCCGTCGGCGCAGCGCACCTCGGCGGTGCACGGGCGGCTCGTCTCGACCCAGACGGTCGCCGACCGGCCGCCCGTGTACCTCAGCAGCGGTCCCAGCCGCAGTCCGGCCACGTGATCACCTCTTCCGTCGCCCCGTACGGTACGGGGCGACGGTGCCGGAAGGGGAGGCTTCCGTCACCGGAGAGCGGAGTGTGTCAGCAGCCGGACAGGTGGTTGGTCAGCGCGGACTTCTCGGCGGAGTCGACCGACAGGCCGTAGTAGTACTTCACCTGCACCCAGGCGCGGACGTAGATGCAGTGGTACGAGGTGCGCGACGGCATCCAGGTGGCCGGGTCCTGGTCGCCCTTGGCCTGGTTGACGTGGTCGGTGACCGCGAGGAGCTGCGGGCGGGTCAGGTCGTTGGCGAAGGCCTGGCGGCGCGAGGTGGTCCAGGAGCCCGCACCGGAGTCCCAGGCCTCGGCGAGCGGGACGAGGTGGTCAATGTCGATGTCGGAGGCGGCGGTCCAGGTGGCGCCGTCGTACGGGGAGTACCAGCTGCCGCTCGTGGCGTAGCAGGCGGAGTCGGTGACGACGTTCGAACCGTCGCGCTTGAGGACGGTCTCGCGCGTGTTGCAGGTGCCGCTGATGGTGATCCAGTGCGGGAACAGGTCGCGGCTGTAGCCGGTGCGGTTCTCGGTGCGCACGGGGAGCGTGGCGAGGTAGCTGCGGGCGGTGGCGCCGCTGACCGGGGTGGGCAGGGCCGCGGAGGCGGCCGGCGCGTTGAACAGGCCGGCGGAGGCGACGAGCCCGGCGAGCGCCAGCAGGATGCCGCAGCGTCGACGCGCGTAGAACTTGGCCATGCGAACTCCTTGGGAGGGACGGGCGTGGGGATACGAGCGGGGGAATGCTCGCGACGCCGTATGGCGGTGGGGTGTGCGTTCGGTAAGAAGCTAATGACGCGTACATGTCGTGTCCATGGGCGTGCGGCACCCCGTCGCGATCGGGTCGCGGTGCGCCGGTCGCGTACCATGGGGCGCGCAGAAGGGGAGTAGCTCTTCGCCGGACCGTCGACACACTGCTCAGCTCGTCTGGGCCGGCGCCCGGAGGCAGGTCCTCGCGGACCGGCCGGCGAGACCTTCGGCAAGCAGTGCACGCCAGTGCCGTCAGGCCCGGGTGACCCGTGTGCTGCCGTGCCGGGGTGTCGTGGCGGAAAGGCTCAGCGCTCTCGGTGGGGCAGCCCCGACCGATTGAGGAACCCTTGATCAGCTTCTCCGTGACGGCGATCGTCTTCGGCGTCGTCTTCCTCGCCGAACTGCCGGACAAGACCGCCCTCGCCGGCCTCGTCCTCGGCACCCGCTACCGCGCCTCGTACGTCTTCGCCGGGGTCGCCGCCGCCTTCGCGCTGCACGTCGCGCTCGCCGTCGCCGCGGGCAGCGTGCTCACCCTGCTGCCGCAGCAGATCGTGCACGCGCTCACGGGTGTGCTGTTCCTGGCCGGCGCGGCGATGCTGCTGCTGAAGAAGGACGAGGACGAGGAGGAGATCCGCAGGCCGGAGAACCAGTCCTTCTGGAAGGTCTCCGGGGCGGGCTTCATGCTCATCCTGGTCGCCGAGTTCGGCGACCTGACGCAGATCATGACCGCGAACCTCGCCGCCCGCTACGACGACCCGCTCTCCGTCGGCCTCGGCGCGGTGCTGGCGCTGTGGGCGGTCGCCGGGCTCGGCATCGTCGGCGGAAAGGCGCTGATGAAGCGGGTGCCGCTGAAGCTCATCACCCAGATCGCGGCGCTGCTGATGCTCGGCCTCGGGGTGTGGAGCCTGTGGGAGGCCGTGACCGGCTGAGCTGAACACCGGGTGAACGGTCGCGCGGGGCCCTGGCGCTCTCGGGGCTTGTTTTGTACCGTGGAGGAACAAAGTGGCTCCCGCCCGTTTTCCCTGACCGGCGGGCGGGGCCGTTTTGTCCCCCCGGGGCGGACCTCACGTCCGCCCCCGTTCCCGTTTCCCTGGAGCCTGCCGATGCCGGTCACCGCCGACCTCACCGCCCGCGCCCTCCTGCTCGACATGGACGGCACCCTCGTCAACTCCGACGCCGCCGTCGAACGCGTCTGGCGGCGCTGGGCCGAACGGCACGGGCTCGACGGCGACGAGGTCATGAAGGTCGTGCACGGCCGGCAGGGCTACGCCTCCATGGCGCTGCTGCTGCCCGACCGGCCCATGCACCAGAACCACGCCGACAACGCCCGCATGCTCGCCGAGGAGACCGCCGACACCGAGGGCGTCGTCGCCATTCCCGGCGCCGCCGCATTCCTCGCCGCCCTGGCCGACGTGCCGCACGCCCTCGTGACCTCCGCCGACGTCGCGCTGTCCACCGCCCGGATGGCCGCCGCCGGGCTGCCGCTGCCCGACGTGCGGATCACCGCCGAGTCCGTCGGCGCCAGCAAGCCCGACCCCGAGGGCTTCCTCAAGGCCGCCGCCGAACTGGGCGTGGCCCCCGCCGACTGCGTCGTCTTCGAGGACTCCGGCGCGGGCATCACGGCCGCCCGCGCCGCCGGGATGCGGGTGGTGGGCGTCGGGGCCCGGGCCGCCGTCCACCGGCCGGACGCGCTCGTGACGGACCTCACGGAGGTTGCCGTGGAGGTGCCGGCGGGCGGGGGCGTGCGGGTGCGGGTGGGGTGACGAGGGCCGAGGGCGCGGGTTGCTTCCCGCGCCGGGCCGCGCCGTCTCCGCCGTACCCGGCCGGGGCTCGGTCGCGGCGCCCGGGTTCGCCGCCCGCCGTCTCCGCCGTACCCGGCCGGGGGCACGTCCGTACGTGCCCCTACGGCTCCCGCGTCTCCGACTCCAGGCTTCGGCGGGTCTCCGGGCCGTACACCCCGAGCTGGCCCTCGCCCGTTTCCACACCCCGGGACCACTGGTAGTTGCGCAGGGAGTTCTCGACCTGGTCGGTGAAGCGGCCGTCGGCGTCGCCCGTGTACAGGTACAGCTGGCGCAGGCGCAGCTGGAGCTCGGTGACCTCGGGGCCCCGGTCGCCCCGGCGAAGGACGGCCGCCTCGCCGACCCGGCCGTCGTCCGGGCCGGACGACACGGTGCCGGTGGCCGTGACCGTCGGCGCCGCCGACGGCTCCGCGGGCTCCTTCGACGGGCTCGGGGAGGCGCTCGACCGCGACGGGCTCGGCGACGGCGAGGCGCTCTCACCGGCGGACGCGGTCGGCGACGCGGAGGTCGGCGACGCGGACGGGGACGCGCTGCCGCTCGCCGCGTCGGACACCGCGTCGGCCGGGGCGTCGGGGATGCTCGCCCGCAGGCCGGACGGCAGGGCGGAGTCCCGGGACGGCGTCTCGTAGGAGAACAGCCCGCTCGCGTACCCGGCCGCCGCGACCACGGCGACGACGCCTCCCGCGGCGGTGAGCAGCAGTCCGCGACGCCGACGGCGCGGGCGTGCGCCGTCCCTGTCGTCGCCGTCGTCCCCGGCCGGGCCGGTCCTCTCCACCTCCGCCGCTTCGAACAGCCGCAGGTCGGTGTCGCTCGGCGCGCCGGCCGGGGGCGCCAGGGGGGTGGGGAGCACGGAGGTGGCGTGGTCGGGGGCGGGGGCGTGCGGGGTGGCGTGGGGCGCTCCCGGCGTTCGTGAGGACTCTCCCGGCGTTTGTGAGGACGCTCCCGGGGCTGTCGCGGCACCGTCCAGCTCGACGTACGGCCTGATCCGCAGCGGGTCGAAGTCCTCCGCCGCCGCCACCTGGGCCGTACGGGCCTCGCGCAGGGCCTCGGAAGCGCGGCGCGCGCACGCGCAGGACGGGGTGTTGTCCGGCTCGCGCGGCGCCCCGCACTCCGGGCACGGGTGCCCCTTCGGCTTCGCCATGTGATCGTCCCCTCCCTTCGCGTCCCCCAGCGAACCCCAGAGATTATCCAGTCCTGCGCTGCACCTTGTGCGACAAGCCCCCCGGAACAACGGGTTCCAGCGGGACTCAACGGGCCATAACCGGCCACACCGTTCAGGATGGAAGGGTCACCGAGAGCCTCCGGAGGTCTTCATGGCCGAAGACGCGCACGGTACGACAGGAGAAGTGCGGCACCCGCAGCCCTCGGCGGGGGGGCCACCCGGGCAGGACGCCGCCACCGGGGAGCACGTGCCGGGGAACGTCCTGGTCTCCATCGGCGCCCTGCTCCTCGGCATGCTGCTCGCCGCCCTCGACCAGACCATCGTGTCGACCGCGCTGCCCACCATCGTCAGCGAACTCGGCGGCATGGACCACCTCTCCTGGGTGGTCACCGCGTACCTGCTCGCCGCGACGGCCGCCACCCCGCTGTGGGGCAAGCTCGGCGACCAGTACGGGCGCAAGCGGCTGTTCCAGACCGCCGTCGTGATCTTCCTGGCCGGCTCGGCGCTGTGCGGCATGGCGCAGAACATGGCCGAGCTGATCGCGTTCCGCGCCGTACAGGGCCTGGGCGGCGGCGGGCTGATCGTGCTGTCCATGGCCATCGTCGGCGACCTGGTGCCGCCCCGCGACCGCGGGCGGTACCAAGGCCTGTTCGGCGCGGTGTTCGGCGCGACCAGCGTCCTCGGACCGCTGCTGGGCGGCCTGTTCACCGAGCACCTGAGCTGGCGCTGGGTGTTCTACGTCAACCTGCCCGTCGGCGTCGTCGCGCTCGCCGTCATCGCCGCCGTCCTGCACATCCCGCGCCGGGCCACCCGGCACGTCATCGACTACCTCGGCACCTTCCTCATCGCGTCCGTCGCCACCTGCCTCGTGCTGGTCGCCTCCCTCGGCGGCACCACCTGGAGCTGGGCATCGCCGCAGATCATCGGGCTCGCGGTGCTCGGCGCCGTCCTCGCCGTCGCTTTCGTGGCCGTCGAACGCCGCGCCGCCGAACCCGTACTCCCCCTGAAGCTGTTCGGCATCCGCACCTTCACCCTGGCCGCCGTCATCAGCTTCGTCGTCGGCTTCGCCATGTTCGGCGCGATGACCTACCTGCCGACCTTCCTCCAGGTCGTGCAGGGCGTGACCCCGACCATGTCCGGCGTGCACATGCTGCCGATGGTGCTCGGCCTGCTGCTGGCGTCCACCGCGTCCGGCCAGATCGTCAGCCGCACCGGCCGCTGGAAGGTCTTCCCCGTCGCGGGCACCGGCGTCACCGCCCTCGGCCTGCTCCTGCTGCACCAGCTCGACCAGTACAGCCCCGCCTTCGAGATGAGCGCCTTCTTCTTCGTCTTCGGCCTGGGCCTCGGCCTGGTCATGCAGGTCCTCGTCCTGATCGTGCAGAACGCCGTCTCCTACCAGGACCTCGGCGTCGCCACCTCCGGCGCGACCTTCTTCCGGTCCATCGGCGCCTCGTTCGGCGTCGCCGTCTTCGGCACGATCTTCACCGGCCGCCTCGACGACCAGCTCACCGACGCCTTCCGGGGCGTCCGGCTCCCGCCCGGCGTCTCGGTGGACGCGCTGGAGGCCGACCCGCGCGGCATCGCCGCCCTGCCGTCCGCCCTGCGCCCGGCCGCCGTCGACGCCTACGCCACGTCCATCACCGACGTCTTCCTGTACGCCGCGCCCGTCGCCCTTGCCGGGTTCGTCCTGGCGTGGTTCCTGCACGAGGACCCGCTGCGCGGCTCGGTCACCGCACCCGACGTCACGGAGACCCTCGCCAGCAATCCCGTGGAGCGGTCCTCGTACGACGAGGTGTGCCGCGCGCTGTCCGTGCTCGGCACGCGCGAGGGCCGGCGCGAGGTCTACCGGAAGATCATCGAACGCGCCGGGTACGACCTGCTGCCCGCCGCGGGCTGGCTGCTGCTGCGCATCCGCAGGTACGGGACGGTGGAACCGGCCGTGCTCGCCGAGCGGACCTCCGTACCGCTGCAGGTCGTCATGGAGGGCGTACGGCAGGTCGAGGAACGCCGCCTCGCCGTGCGCGAGGGCCTCGACCTGTACCTCACCGAGCGGGGCCGGGAGATCGCCGACGACCTGGCGCGGGCCCGCGAGGAGTCGCTGGCCGAACTGCTCGGCGACTGGTGGGGCCCCGACCGCCCGCGCGACCTGATCCAGCTCGTGGCCGAGCTGAACGGCGAACTGTGCGGCTCGGAACGGGAACGCCCGCACGACAACCGGGCGGCCCCGACCCGCGCCGGGTGAGCGTCCCCGCCCGCCGTCCGGCACGCGGGGCGGCCGGATCCGCCCTCGGAGACCGGCGCTCGGGGCGGCCGGATCCGCCACCGGCTCGCCGGGGAGCGCCGTCGTGCGTCGTTTGGCGGCGGTCCGCCGGGCTACCCGTCCGGTGAACCGGCTAGGCAAGGAGAGCCGGTCCGGTCGAGAATCCGGAAGGCATTCATGTCCACTGGCCTGATCATTGCTCTGATCGTGATTGCGGCGGTCGTGATCCTCGCGGTCGCCCTGACCCTGCGCGCCCGGCGCACCCGGAGCGGGCCGGACCTGAGGCAGCGCTTCGGGCCCGAGTACGACCACACCGTGGCCCGGCACGACGGGGACACCAAGGCCGCCGAGCGGGAACTCGCCGAGCGCCTCGAGCGCCACGGCAACCTGCGGGAACGGCCGCTGGAACCGGCCGAGCGCGAGCAGTACGAGGCGCGCTGGGCGGCCGCGCAGGAGCGCTTCGTCGACTCCCCGCGTGAGGCCGTCGCCGAGGCGGACCGGCTGCTCGCGGACCTGGCCGGCGCCCGTGGCTTCCCGAACGGCGGGCAGTACGAGGAGCAGCTCGCCGCGCTGTCCGTGCACCACGCCGGGCACGTCGACGGCTACCGCCGCGTGCACCGCGCGGCGCGCGCGCACCCGGACGGCACGCGGGACGGCGCCCCCGGCACCGGCCTCGGCACCGAGGAGATGCGCGAGGCCATGGTCCAGGCGCGGGCCCTCTTCGACGACCTGATCTCCGACTCCCGGGGTGACCACGGCCGCCACCGCGCCGGAAGCGACGTCGAACGGCACACCACTCGCCGCGGCCACATGCCGTCGGTCCTGCACGGCCGCCGCACGAAGGAGGGCTGACGCGATGACGCATCCCACGGGCCCGATCGGCGGCATACCGCCGCGCGGCGGCGACAACGACCGGGACGCGCGGGGCGAGACCTCGCTCGGCACCCCGGCAGACACCACGGACCGCACCACCGGCACGGCATCCCGCGGACCGGGGAACGCGGGAGCGGGAACGGGCGCCGGGACGGGCGTACGGCCGGGCAGCGCGCCCGGAGCGGCACGCGCGGGCGCGACGGCGACCGGCGGCCCCGGCGCGGGCGGTACGAGCGGTACGGCAACGGGGGCCACCCCCGGCACCGAAGGCACCACTGGCACGACGGGCACCCACCGCACCACAGGCGGCAAGGACGCCACCGCCGGAACGGGCGGGAGCCTCCTGCCGCAGGACGAGTGCGACCGGCTGGCGCTGCGGATGCAGCAGGCGGCGGCGGGGTTCGTGGACGGGCCGCGGGACGCCGTGGAGGAGGCCGACCACGTGCTGGAGGACATCGTCGCCCACTTCACGGAGGCGATGACGAACCGGCGCCGCGGCCTGCGCTCCTCCTGGCAGCCCGACGGCACCACGACCGGCTCCGAAGGCCCGGCGGGCGACACCGAGCAACTCCGCCTGGCCCTCAAGGACTACCGGGACCTCGCGGAGCGCCTGCTGCGCGTGTGAGACGACGCCCGCCCGCCGCCCCGTCACGGCCGGGACCGGGTGCTCCCGCCACTGCCGCACGACGTCGAGGACGTCGTGCGGCAGTGGCCGTGGTGAGGCCGTTGCGCCGGACGCCGCGGCGCCGGTCGATCTATCATGCGGCGGCGGCGGTGTGCCAACGGGGCGACCGCGCACGGTCGTTGCGGGCGGCCGTACCGGGAGTCCCAGGAGGAGCGCTCGTGCTCGAACTCACCATGGCCGCCGTCTCCGCGGCGGACGAGGGCGCCACGGCCGGCATGCTCATGGCCGACGCGCCCAGCGAGCCGGGCACCGTGCTGCGGGTGGGCCGCGACACGTCCCTGTGCCGGCTGTCGACGCCGGACGACTGGCTGTTCGTCTCCCGCGTGCACCTGGAGTTCCTGTGCGGCCCGGACGGCGGCTGGCAGATGACGTGGCTGCGCGGCTCGCAGCCGGAACCGTCCTCGGAGGTCCGGCTGACCGTCGCGGGCGAGGTCCGTGCCGTGTCCTACGGCGGGGTGGTGCCGCTGCCGAGGGGCGGCAGCGGCGAGGTCGTGATCCAGGACCGCACCGCCCCGCGCAGCGTCAACGTGGGCTTCTACCACGACATGTGACGCCGGGCCGGGACCTTCCCGGCCGGGGCCTCAGCCGAGCACGCGCGCGAGGGCGAAACCGTCGTAGCCCTTGCTGCCGACCGTCTGGACGGCCGTACCGCTCAACCGCGGGTGGCTGCCGATGAGTTCGACGGCGGCGCGGGTGCCCCGCACGTCCGGCTCGGTGCTGCCGGGGTCGGCGACCCGGCCGCCGCGCACCACGTTGTCGACGACGATCAGGCTGCCCGCGCGGGTCAGCCGCAGGGCCCACTCCACGTAGTGCGCGTTGTTGGCCTTGTCGGCGTCGATGAAGACCAGGTCGAACGGCGGGGGGTGCTCGTCGGCGAGCTTCGGCAGCGACTCCAGGGCGGGGCCCACCCGCACCTCCACGATGCCGTCCAGGCCCGCGCGGGCGATGTTGCGGGTGGCGACCTCGGCGTGCAGCGGGTTGTACTCCAGGGAGATCAGCCGTCCGTCGGCGGGCAGGGCGCGGGCCAGCCAGATGGTGCTGTAGCCGCCCAGGGTGCCGATCTCCAGGATGGTGCGGGCGCCCTGCACCTGGGCGAGGAGCTGGAGCAGCTTGCCCTGCGTCGCGGTGACGCCGACCTGCGGCAGGCCGGCCGCGGTGCTGTCGCGCAGGGCGGCGGCGAGGGCGTCGTCGTCGGCTGCGAGGTGGCGGGTGAAGTAGTCGTCGACGTCGTCCCAGAGCTGCGAGTCGCTCATGCGCACATGCCTTTCGTGGACCTGCCCTGACCCTTTGGATGACCTGACTAGCTGGACCAACGGGTGGTGGGGGCGTCCGTGTTCCCCCGTCACCGATTTTCGGCCGCACGGAGCAGACTCCGCGCCGACGCCGACGCCGACGCCGACGCCGACGCCGACGCCGGGGCGGCAGGCGAGGACGAGGTGAAAGGCCGGCCGGTCGCGTCCCCCTTCCCGAAGGATGCGCACCTCCTAAGGTTCGTGAAGTGATCCCAAGTGGGACTTCATCGGACAGAAGGGGCGGGCGAGGCGTGGTGGAGGCGGAGCGTGCCGGGGGCGCGGCGGAGGGGTTCCGGGTGGCTGCCGCAGGCGCGACCGCCCGGATGCGCGCCGCCCGCCTCGCGCTGTGGGCCGTCGCCGCGATCCTCGCCGTACGGCAGTCGGCCGTCGTCCTGCGCACCCCGCGCGGGGAGCGCCTCACGGACCTGGAGACCCGGCTCGGCCCGGCCGGCGTCCTGCACGCCACCGGCTCCCTCTACGGCTCCACCCGCTTCACCGGCACCCCGTTCTCCGGCCTCCTCCTCAAACCCCTCACCCGCGCCGCCGAGCAGGCCCTCGGCGGGGGCTGGGTCTTCGGCTCGCTCCTCCTCGCCGTCGCCCTCGGCCTCGTCGCCGCGCGCGCCCTGCCCCGCCCCGTCAGCCGCCGTACGTCCCTCCTGGCCGCCCCCGTGGCGGTCAGTCTGCTCATGCTGTCGCTGCCGGTCCGCAACACCCTCTGGCTCGGCCAGACCAGCATCGTCCCGGTCCTGCTCGTCCTCCTGGGCTGTTTCGCCGCCCGCGGCCGGCGGACCGGCGGCGCCCTGATCGGCGTGGCCGCCGCTCTCCAGCCGACCGTCCTGCTCTTCGTCCCCCTGCTGCACTTCACCGGCCGCAGCCGCGCGGCAGCCGCCACCGCCGCCACGTTCGCGGCGGCCACCGCGCTCACCTGGGCGGCGATGCCGCACGACTCGTACACCTACTGGGTGCACCACGTGGCCGGCGTCGGCCTCGGCGGCCCGGCCGACGACCTCGCCAACCAGTCCCTGCACGGTGCCCTGCTCCGCCTCGGCCTGACCGGCCCGCCGGAGATCGCCCTCTTTCTGGCGCTGGGCGCGGCCGTGGCCGTGCTCGGCGTGCGGCGCGCGGTGCGCTGCGCCCGCGACGGCCAGCTCCTGCTCGCCGTGGCGATCACCGGCTGCGCCGCCGTCGCGGTGTCGCCGACGGCCTGGCAGCACCAGGTGCTGTGGGTGCTGCTCGCGGTCGTCGGCCGCGTCGGCCGGCGGGCCCGGGACCGCTGGGTCTGGCCGGTCACCGTCGTCCTGGTGATGACGCTGCCGGCGACGATGCTGCTGCCGGACCTGACGGTGCTGCACCCGCTGCGCGAGAACGCCGTCCTGGTCGTGGCGCTGGCCGCCGCCACCGCCGTACCGTTCCTGCCGCGCACCTCGCCGTACTACCGGTCGCCGGTCCCGGCGGAGCGCGCGGCGCCGGTCCCGGCCCGGTTCCGGCACGTGCCCCTCGTACCGGCGCTGCGTCGCACGGTGACCCGCCCGAACCTCCTCCTCGAACTGCTCCTGATCCGCGTCACGTACGCCGCGTACGCGCAGGTGCGGCTGGCGGCGGCCGGCGGGCGGGAGCGCGCCGAGGAGCACGGGTGGCAGATCCTCGGCCTGGAGAGATTCCTGCGCCTGGACATCGAGTACGCGGTGAACCACGCCGTGGTGCGGACCGGCCGGCTGCGGGACTTCTTCGACTTCTACTACACGTCGTTCCACTTCGCCGTCCCGCTCGCGGTGCTCGGCGTCCTGTACTGGCGCCGCCCGGCCGACTACCGCTGGGCGCGTTCCGCGCTGGGCTTCGCCACACTGCTCGCGCTGGCCGGCTTCTGGCTGTACCCGCTGGCGCCGCCGCGCCTGATGCCGGGCTTCGGGATCGTCGACACGGTGCACGGCGCGCAGGACTTCTCCCGGCCGGACTACGGCACGCTGACCGCGCTGACCAACCAGTACGCGGCGATGCCGTCCCTGCACTTCGGCTGGTCGCTGTGGTGCGGCCTGGTGATCGCGGTGGTCGCGCCGAAGGCGTGGATGAAGGCGCTCGGCCTGCTGCACCCGCTGTTCACGGCGTCGGCGATCGTGGCGACCGGCAACCACTGGGTCCTGGACGCGCCGGGCGGCGCCCTGGTGGTCGGCGCGGGCTTCGGCCTGACGTACGTGCTCCGGGGTCCGAGGGCGCGGACACCCGCAGCGGCGGCCCGCACCACCGGCCAAGCGGACTCACCCTGCGCCTCGCCCCGGACGTGACCGCCCGTACGCCCCGTCCTGCTCGCCGCGCGCCTCGAACGCGACCGGCGCCTCGAAGGCCGCCCGGCGCGTGGCGCGGCGCAGGGCGCGCAGGACCGGGGCGCCCAGCGTCATCGTCAGGACGACGGTGACGACCGCGCGGCCGAGGTCCCAGCCGAGCGAGGTGGCCAGGCAGTAGGCCAGGAAACGCGCCAGGTTGACGGGGACCGCCGCGTCCGGGTCGAAGGCGATGTGGGAGGACAGGGCGGCGAGGAAGGGCCAGCCCGCCATGTTCATCACCGTGCCGTAGGCGAAGGCCGCCAGGAAGCCGTACGCGGCCAGCAGGAGCAGTTCCGCACGGCCGCGCAGCCGGTCCGCGCCCGGCAGCAGGCCCGCGCCCATCGTGAACCAGCCCATCGCCAGCATCTGGAACGGCATCCACGGCCCCACCCCGCCCGTGAGCAGCGCCGACGCGAACATCGTCACCGCGCCCAGCACGAAGCCGAAGCCCGGCCCGAGGACCCGGCCGCTGAGCACCAGCAGGAAGAACATCGGCTCGATGCCGGCCGTGCCCGCCCCGATGGGCCGCAGGGCGGCGCCGGTCGCCGCGAGCACGCCCAGCATCGACACGGCCTTCGGGCCGAGCCCCGTCTCCGAGATCGTCGCCGCCGCCACCGCGACCAGCAGCACCAGCAGCCCCGCGAACAGCCACGGCGCGTCCTGGGCGTGCGCCGCGACCTGCGAGTCCGGCGGCGCGAGGAACGGCCAGCCGACGGCCACCACCCCGACCGCGCCGACGAGCAGCAGCGCGGCGACCGAGCGGGGCCCGAGCCGAACACCCCGGACCTGCCGCTGCACCCGCCCGGTCACGAGACTGCCCCGGGCGAGTCCGCCGCCCCGGGTGACCCCGGCGCCTCGGGTGACCTGGGCGAGTCCGCCGCCCCGGGTGAACCGGGCGACCCCGGCGAGTCCGCCGACCCGGGCGACGCCGAGGGCCCCCGCGACCCACCGGCCGAGTCCGCCGTCCCCGCCGGCCCCGGCGAATCCACGGCTGCCACCCCCGCGGCCCGTCCCAGTGCCTCGCCCACCTGTCCCACCGTCAGCCACCGCTGCGGCGCCAGGATCTTCGCCACCTGTGGCGCGAAGGACGGGGACGACACCACGACCTCGGCCGTCGGTCCGTCGGCGATCACCTCGCCGTCGGCCAGCAGCACGACCCGGTGGGCGACCTCGGCGGCCAGCTCGACGTCGTGCGTGGCCAGGACGACGGCGTGACCCTCGGCGGCCAGCTCGCGCAGCAGTCCGACCAGGCGGGCCTTCGCCGCGTAGTCCAGGCCGCGGGTCGGCTCGTCCAGCAGGAGCAGCGACGGGCGCGCGGTCAGCACGACGGCCAGCGCGAGGGTGAGGCGCTGCCCCTCGGAGAGGTCACGCGGGTGCGTGCCGTCGCCGACGCCGGGCAGGAGCGCGGACAGCAGGGCCCGGCAGGTGCCGGGTTCCGCGTCCGCGTCCCGGTCGGCGGCCCGGCACTCCGCGGCGACCGTGTCGGCGTACAGCAGGTCGCGCGGCTCCTGCGGTACGAGCCCGGCGCGCCGCACGAGGTCGCGCGGTGCCGTCCGGTGCGGTACGGCGCCGCCGACGCGCACGGAACCGGCGGCCGGCTCGACGAGGCCGACCAGCGCGCCGAGCAGCGTGGACTTCCCGGCGCCGTTGCGGCCCATCAGGGCGACGGTCTCGCCGGGGGAGACGGCGAGGTCGACGTGGCGCAGCGCCTGGACGCGGCCACGGTGCACGGCGAGGGAGCGGACCTCCGCCACGTGCGGGGCAGTTGGATCGGCCGGGGTACGACGGCGCAGCAAACGCCGGACGGCGACGGAGCGGGGGCGGCGCGCCGACGTCACCCCGGACGCCGCGCCGGTCGCCGGCCGACGAGGGCCCACCTCGGGCACCTCACCGGTCGTCGGCGCCGGCATCACCCTCGGCGTCGCGTCGCCCGCGATCTCCCTGCCCGCCAGCCGCTCGCGCAGCGGTGCCGCCCGGCGCCGGGCGTCCCGTACCGTCAGGGGCGGCGGTGACCAGCCCGCCACCCGGCCCAGCCCCACCACCGGCGGATACACCGGCGACACGGCCATCACCTCCGCCGGTTCGCCCACCACCGGCGCCGCGCCCGGCTCCGGCAGCAGGACGACCCGGTCGGCGTACTGCACGACCCGCTCCAAGCGGTGCTCGGCCAGCAGCACCGTCGTACCGAGGTCGTGCACCAGCCGCAGCAGGACGGCCAGGACCTCCTCCGCCGCGGCGGGGTCCAGCGCCGACGTCGGCTCGTCGAGGACCAGCACCGACGGGTGCGGAGTGAGGACGGAGCCGATGGCGACCCGCTGCCGCTGGCCCCCGGAGAGCGTGGCGATGGAACGGTCCCGCAGATCCGCGAGCCCCAGCAGGTCCAGCGTCTCCTCCACCCGGCGCCGCATCACGTCCGGGGCCAGCCCCAGCGACTCCATGCCGTACGCCAGTTCCTCCTCCACCGTGTCCGTCACGAAGTGGGCCAGCGGGTCCTGGCCCACCGTGCCGACGAGGTCGGCGAGATCACGCGGCTTGTGGGTGCGGGTGTCCCGGCCGGCGACGGTGACCCGGCCGCGCAGCGTGCCGCCCGTGAAGTGCGGGACGAGACCGCCGACCGCGCCGAGCACGGTCGACTTGCCGACCCCCGACGGCCCGGCGAGCAGCACGAGTTCACCTTCCGGGACCTCGAAGTCGATGCCCGTCACGGCGGGCCCGGCCGCGCCGTCGTACGTCACGGAGACATCCTCGAAGCGGATCACGACTGCTCCCCGGGCGGTGGGGTCGGGGCCGGTGCGGCGAACGCGGGCACCAGGCCCAGCAGCACGGCCGCGGCCGGCCAGAGCGGGAGAGAGGGGGTGACGAGCGGGACGACCCCCGGGTGCAGGGCGGCCGGATCGTGTACGGCGGCGAGCGCGAGCGCGGCGGCCACGGCGGCCCCGGACCCGGCGACCAGCCATGCGCGGGCGTCCCAGCGGTCCGGGCGGTACCGGGTGCGCAGCGAGCGGCGCCCGCCGAGCCGCAGCCCCGCCAGCGCCGTCACCACCCCGGCGAGCAGCACCGGCAGCCCGTACGCGCCGCCCTCCGCGGTCAGCGTCCCGTACGTGCCCGCGCACACCCCGAGCAGGCCGCCCAGGGTGAGCGCGGCGGTCGTACGGCGTACGGCGGCGGGGACCCGGGCGGTACGGCCGTAGCCGCGGGCGTCCATCGCGGCGGCGAGCGCGACCGAGCGTTCCAGCGCGCCCTCCAGGACCGGCAGGGCGACCTGGAGCAGGCCCCTGAGGCCCTTGTCGGGGCGGCCCCGCAGGCGGCGGGCGGCGCGCAGGCGGTGGACGTCGGCGATGAGGTTCGGGGCGAAGGTGAGGGCGACGACGACGGCGACGCCCGTCTCGTACAGCGCGCCGGGCAGGGACTTGAGGAGGCGGGAGGGGTTGGCGAGGGCGTTCGCGGCGCCGACGCAGATGAGGAGCGTGGCCAGTTTCAGGCCGTCGTACAGGGCGAAGACGAGCGGCTCCAGGGTGACCTCGCCGCCGAGCCGGATGCCCTGCGCCCAGGCCGGGAGGGGCACTTCGGGGAGGACGAGCACGGTGCGGGTGCCCGGGACGGGCGAGCCCAGGACCACCGTGAAGGCGAGGCGGACGACCAGGACGGCGAGGGCGAGCCGGAGGAAGCTGCCGTAGGAGCGGGCCCAGGGGGCGTCGGGGCGGCGGGCCGCGACGACGTACGCCGAGACGGCCGTGAGGAGGGTGAGCAGGAGGGGGTTGGTGGTGCGGGTGGCCGCGACGCCCAGCGATATCGCCCACAGCCACCAGGCACCGGGGTGCAGTTGAGCGCGGGAGCGCTGCCCGGGGGCCGGGTCACTCGCCGGCGCGGGCCGGGTCCCGCCGGGCAGCCCGCCGCTAGGCATGCCCGTCCCCAGCGCCGGGACGGGCACCGCCCGGGCGGCCCAGCGACCCGCCGCGGCACGGCACCCCACCACTACCCATGCCTGCGCCGCACCTGCCACACCGCCCCCGCTGCCAGCGCGGCGACCAGTGCCCCGCCGGCCACCAGGCCCAGCGACGGTCCGCTGTCCGTGGCGGGCTGCCGCTTCCCGGATTCCCGGTGCGCGACCTGCTCCCCGCACCCCCGCTTCGGGTACCCGCCGATCGCGCACAGCAGGGCGTTCGTGTCGTAGCGCAGGGGCTTGGCCACCGCGGCCAGCGCGTCGGAGGTCGTCGCGCCGGGGGAGACGCTCGCGCAGGCCGTGCGCGCGGGGGGCGGGGTCTCCCCGGCCGGGGCGTCGGCCCTGGTGCCGAAGTCGAGGACCAGGGCGACCCGCTTCCTGCCCTCCCGCTCGGGGGTCGACGCGCAGATCGCCGCGAAGCCGGCCGTGCCGCGCGGGCGGGCCGCGTCACCGGAGTTCTCGCTCACCGCGAAGCGGAAGCCCTGGACGTCGCCGTCGGAGGGGCGGGCGGTCGACGGACCCCGCGTGGCGTACGTCCAGCGGTCGCCGTCGCGGTCCCAGAAGGACCAGTAGCGGTAGTCCGCGGCCTGCGCCTGGCCCGCGCCCGCACCCGTGCACAGGACCAACACGGCCACGAGCAGGGCCCATGGACGGCGGCGGCCGGTCACGGCTGCTGCTTCCGGGTGCGGCCGCTCAGCAGGAAGCCGAAGCCGATGCCGACGACCAGGCACACGCCCACGTACCACCACACGCCGAACGGCGAGGAGCCGTCCTCCCCCTTGTCTTCCTCGTTCTTCTCCCCGCTCTCCTCGGCCGCCTTCTCGCTCTGCGGGGCCGGGCCCGTCGCGTTCAGCTGCTTCACGAGGTCCCTGCCGCCGAAGTCGCGCGGGTCCGTGCCCATGGCGTGGGACGCGAGGATCAGCTGGGCCCAGGCGGCGGGGCCGCTCTGCCCGGCCCAGGCGGCGGAGTTCTTCCGCAGCCAGTCCAGGGATTTGCCCGCCTGGCCGGTGGCGCCGTGCGCGGCGAGGGTGACGACGGCGTCGGCGGTGTTGCCGACGTCCGGGCCGCCGGACCCGGCGAGGGTCAAGTGGCCGGTCTTGGCAAGGGACTTGGTGAGGTACGCGACACCGTTGGCGGCGGCCCGCTCCGGGGTGGCCCGTCCGGTGTCCGTGCAGGAGGGCGCCGGGGCCGTACCGGCCTTCTTGCCGGGCTCCACCACCAGGCCCTTGCCCAGGGCACCGAGGACACCCGCGGCCGTGGCGTCGGCGTTGGCGGCGAGCCTGCCCTTCTTGTCGGGCTGGAAGGCGAACGCGCCCGCGTCCGCGCCCTCGCAGGGCAGGGCGAGCGCGAGGAGGGCGTCGTAGGGGGACTTGCCGCCCTTCACCACGTCGGCGGGCTTCTCGCCGGCCGAGGCGAGGGCGCCGACGACGACGGACGTGGAGTTGGTTTCGCTGGCGCCGCCGGGCACGTAGCCCCAGCCGCCGTCCGCGTTCTGCACGGACTTCAGCCAGTCGACGGCCTCGCCGGCGGCGGTGTCGTGGCCGCCGAGCGCGGTGAGGGCCTGGACGGCGGCGGCCGTGTTGTTGGTGTCGACCGTGGTCCTGGCGTCGCAGGGCTTGGCCGGGTCGGCGCGGTACGGGGCGAAGGCGCCGTTCGCGCACTGCTGCGCCAGCAGCCAGTCGACGGCCTTCGGCGCGGGCCGCACGCCCGCCGTGTCCTGGGCGAGCAGCGCGAGGGACTGGCGCCAGACACCGTCGTACGTCGGGTCGGCCTTGCCGTACAGGCCGGACGGGAGGGCCGCGGACGGCGACGGGGACGAGTCGGCGGCGGCCGGTGCGGCGGCACCGATCACGGCGGTGGCGGCCAGGACCGCGGCGCTGCGGCGGACGTTCATGATCGGCGGGTGCCTCTCCCTGCGGGGGAGCCGGGCAGCACGGGATGCCCCCGGCGGCTCGGCTCCGTGTACCTCGACGGTGCCGTGCTCCGGCGGACTGCCGGGCACGTGGGCCGTTCACGCACCGTACGGGGCGATCCGGCTCACCACCCGGGGGCGGTTCACGGACAGGGGCGTCCCCGGGTCGAGCGGCGTCGAGACGCGGGGAGGGGCGGCGCCGGAACTGCACCGGCTTCCCCCGTACGGGTGTGATGACGACTCGCCACTCTACCCGCCCGTAGGGAGCGGACCGCGGGGAGAGGGGCGACCACCGGGCCCGCACTGCCGCTCCCGGCGACCGGCCGCGGTCCCGCCGTCTAACCGTCCCGCCGGGCCCCCGCGGGCCCGATGAGACGGCACGCCGTCTCGATGTCCCTCTGCACCTCCGCTGTCGACGCCCGGCCCGACAGCCAGGTGATGAGGGCCGAGTGCCAGGTGTGCTCGATGACGCGGATCGCGGACAGCTCGTCGGGGCTCGGGGCGGGGCGGCCCGCCGCCTCCAGGATGATCGCCGTCGTCCGGCGGGAGACCTGTTCCACCTCCGTGCTCACGCTGCGGTCCGCGAACGTCAGGGCCCGCACCATCGCCTCGGCCAGGTGCGGCCGGCGCTGGAGCGCGTGGAAGGCGCGCATCAGCGTCTCCGCGACCCGCTCGGCCGCCGTCTCGCCCGCCGGCGGGTGCTTACGGAGCGTGCCGTGCAGCCGGGTCAGCTGGTCCTGCATCGTGGCGACCAGCAGATGGACCTTGGACGGGAAGTAGCGGTACAGGGTGCCGAGGGCGACCTGCGAGGACTCCGCGACCTCCCGCATCTGCACCGCGTCGAACCCGCCCCGCGCGGCCAGTTGCGCGGTCGCGCGCAGGATGCGGCGGCGGCGCGCCTCCTGCCGTTCGGTGAGCGGGGCGGCGGCCGGTCCCGCCGCGCCCGCCTCCGCTGTGGATCCCGCAGCCATGGTGCCGTTCCGTCCGTTCCGTGCGTTCCCGTGCGTTCCGCGACAGTCGGTGAGGGCGAGTGGTCGCACGGCATGCCGGGGTCGCACACCGTGGCACGAATCACCCGGTCCGCCGGCCACAGCGCCCCTACCTGCCGGTAGATTCGGAGCCTCTCGAACGATCAAGTCTGAAACTTGTTCTAGATTAGCGTCCCGTCGTAATCTCGCGGGACAGTGCAGGCAGAAGGGGGCCCAGAGTGACCGCTGAGGCCAGGGAGGCGGCGCCCCCGGAGGGCCCCGCTGCCGACGGCAGGCGACCGCTCCGCATCGCGCTCCTCACGTACAAGGGAAACCCGTTCTGCGGCGGCCAGGGCGTCTACGTCCGGCACCTGTCCCGCGAACTGGCCCGGCTCGGGCACCGCGTGGAGGTCATCGGCGCCCAGCCCTACCCCGTCCTCGACGTCCTCGGCGAGGGCCGCGGCGGACCGGTCCTCACCGAGCTGCCCAGCCTCGACCTCTACCGCCAGCCGGACCCCTTCCGCACCCCGAGGCGCGACGAGTACCGCGACTGGATCGACGCCCTCGAGGTGGCCACCATGTGGACCGGCGGCTTCCCCGAGCCGCTCACCTTCTCGCTGCGCGCCCGCCGCCATCTGCGCGCCCGCCGCGGCGACTTCGACGTCGTCCACGACAACCAGACGCTCGGCTACGGCCTCCTCGGCGACCTCGGCGCGCCCCTGGTCACCACCATCCACCACCCCATCACCGTCGACCGGCGGCTGGAGCTGGACGCCGCCCGGAGCCGGCGACGACGGTACGCCGTGCGCCGCTGGTACGCCTTCACCCGCATGCAGAAGCGCGTCGCGCGCCGGCTGCCGTCGGTGCTGACCGTGTCCGGCACCTCCCGCCAGGAGATCGTCGACCACCTCGGCGTGCGCGACGACCGCATCCACGTCGTCCACATCGGCGCCGACACCGACCTGTTCTCGCCCGATCCGTCGGTGCCGCAGGTGCCCGGGCGGATCGTGACGACGTCCAGCGCCGACGTACCGCTCAAGGGCCTGGTCTTCCTGGTCGAGGCGCTCGCCAAGGTGCGCACCGAGCACCCCGCCGCGCACCTCGTCGTCGTCGGCAAGCAGCCCACGGACGGGCCGGTCGCGCGGGCCGTCGAACGCTACGGCCTCGGCGGCGCCGTCCGGTTCGTCAAGGGCATCTCCGACGCCGAACTGGTCGACCTGGTGCGCTCGGCGCAGATCGCCTGCGTGCCGTCGCTGTACGAGGGCTTCTCGCTGCCCGCCGCCGAGGCCATGGCCACCGGCACCCCGCTGCTCGCCACGACCGGCGGCGCGATCCCCGAGGTCGCCGGCCGCGACGGCGAGACGTGCCTGGCCGTGCCGCCCGGCGACGCGGACGCGCTGGCCGCGGGACTGAGCCGTCTGCTCGGCGATCCCGGGCTGCGCGCGCGGCTCGGCTCGGCCGGGCGGGAGCGGGTGCTGCGCCACTTCACCTGGGCGCGGGCCGCCGAGGGCACGGTCGCCCGCTACCGGGAGGCCATCGCCGCCGCGTCCCGCACCGGCGCACCCGGGGCCCCCACCCCCGATGTTGACAGCGTCTACCCCGAAAGCAGGGCCACGTGCTGACCGTCGACTTCTCCCGGTTCCCCCTCGCACCGGGCGACCGGGTCCTGGACCTCGGCTGCGGTGCCGGACGGCACGCGTTCGAGTGCTACCGGCGCGGCGCGCGGGTCGTGGCGCTGGACCGCAACGGCGAGGAGATCCGCGAGGTCGCCAAGTGGTTCGCGGCGATGAAGGAGGCCGGTGAGGCGCCCGAGGGCGCGACCGCCACCGCCATGGAGGGCGACGCCCTCGCGCTGCCCTTCCCGGACGACTCCTTCGACGTCGTCATCATCTCCGAGGTGATGGAGCACATCCCCGACGACAAGGGCGTCCTCGCCGAGATGGTGCGGGTGCTCAGGCCCGGCGGCCGGATCGCCGTCACCGTCCCGCGCTACGGCCCCGAGAAGGTCTGCTGGGCGCTGTCCGACGCCTACCACGAGGTCGAGGGCGGCCACATCCGCATCTACCGGGCGGACGAACTGCTCGCCAGGATGCGCGAGGCCGGCCTCAAGCCGTACGGCACGCACCACGCGCACGCGCTGCACTCGCCGTACTGGTGGCTGAAGTGCGCGTTCGGCGTCGACAACGACAAGGCACTGCCCGTGCGGGCGTACCACAAGCTGCTGGTCTGGGACATCATGAAGAAGCCGCTCGCCACCCGGGTCGCCGAGCAGGCGCTGAACCCGCTGATCGGCAAGAGCTTCGTGGCGTACGCGACCAAGCCGCACCTGCCCCGCGTGGCCGAGGCGGACGCCACGTGACCACTCCCCGGACGGAGCACCTGGTCCTGCCCGGGGTGCTGACCGCCGAGCAGGCCGCCAGGACCGTGCGCGGCATCCTCGCCGGGCAGCGCCCGGACGGCGCCATCCCGTGGTTCCGGGGGCATCACCTGGACCCGTGGGACCACGTCGAGGCGGCGATGGCGCTGGACGCGGCCGGTGAACACGCCGCGGCGGAACGGGCGTACACCTGGCTGGCCCGGCACCAGAACGAGGACGGCTCCTGGTACGCCGCCTATGCCGACGGCGACGCGCGCGAGGTCACCGACCGCGGCCGGGAGACCAACTTCGTCGCGTACCCGGCCGTCGGCGTGTGGCACCACTACCTGTCCACGGGCGACGACACGTTCCTGGACCGCATGTGGCCGGTCGTGTACGCGGCCGTCGAGTTCGTGCTGCGGCTCCAGCAGCCCGGCGGCCAGATCGGCTGGCGGCGGGACGACGACGGCACCGACACCGCGGACGCGCTGCTGACCGGCTCGTCGTCCGTTCACCACGCGCTGCGCTGCGCGCTCGCCATCGCCGAGCAGCGTGAAGAACCGCAACCCGACTGGGAGTTGGCGGCGGGCGCGCTGCGGCACGCGATCCGCAGGCACCCGGAGCGGTTCCTCGACAAGGACCGCTACTCGATGGACTGGTACTACCCGGTGCTGGGCGGCGCGCTGACCGGCGCCGAGGCCAAGGCCCGCGTCGAGGACGGCTGGGACCGCTTCGTGGTGCCCGGCCACGGGGTGCGGTGCGTGGTGCCGAACCCCTGGGTGACGGGCGGCGAGTCGGCCGAACTCGCCCTGGCGCTGTGGGCGACGGGCGAGTCCGACCGGGCGCTGGAGATCCTGCAGTCGATCCAGCATCTGCGCGACCCGGAAACCGGCCTGTACTGGACCGGCCGCGTCTTCGACGAGGGCGTCATATGGCCGCGGGAACTCACCACCTGGACGGCCGGCTCACTGCTGCTGGCCGTCGCCGCGCTCGGCGGTCACGACGCCACCTGCGCGGTCTTCGGCGGCGAGCACCTGCCGACGGGGCTCGACCCGGACTGCTGCGACTGACGGGCGGGCCCGTGCGGCGCCGCGGCCGGCGTCAGGCCCGTGCGGGCCGCGGCGGCTCAGTGGCGGTGGACGCGGTTGGCGATCGCGTGGCCCACGAAGAGGTAGACGACCGCGGCCAGGCCGTACCCGGCGACGACCCGGGCCCACTCCGCGTCGAACGTGAACAGGTCGTGGGACCAGCCCGCGAGCCAGCGGGCCGCGTCGTGGACGAACTGCACGAAGTCGTTTGCGCGGTTCGCGTCCAGCAGGTACATCAGGATCCACAGGCCCAGGATGAGAGCCATGATGTCGGCGACGACCGCTATGACCGTCCCGGCCTGATTGGCGCTGGTGCGATATCGAGGGGACATGCCCTTCGGGTAGCCCCGGAACGCCGGACGAAACCCGAACGGGCCCCGCGCGGCGGCCTGTTCCGGCGCGCCGGGTGACGGCGTGGGAGGAAGTGACCCGTGTGGCCCGGAGGCGCCGGACCCGGGCCCGCGCGCCGCTCCGGGCACGCAAAACGGCCGTCGGCCCCCGCCCGGAAAGGGCGGGGGCCGACGGCCGCCACGACGTGCGGTGCGCGTCAGCCGCGCTGGATGCCCGACGTGTCCTGGAGGACACCGCGGCGGCCGTCCTGCGTCTGCGCGACCAGGGCCTGACCGCGCTGCTCGACGGCCAGGTACCAGGTGCCCGGCGCGAGTTCGGCGATCGGTGTGGGCGAGCCGTCCTCCGCGAACAGCGGCCGGGGCACCGGAACCGCGAACCAGAACGGCGAGAAGTCCCCGGCCGGCTGACCCGCCGGCTGCTGCTGCCCCTGCTGCGGCTGGGCGCCGTAGGGCTGGCCCGCCTGCGGCTGGCCCGACTGGGGCTGACCGCCGAACGCGGGCTGCTGCGCACCCGGGTAGCCGTAACCGCCCTGCGGCTGCACGCCGTAGGGCTGGGGGGCGGCGGGACGCGGGGCCGGGACGAGCGAGCCCTGGAGGGCGGGGATCAGCGGCGTGGCGACGGCGGCACCGGCCAGCAGCAGAGCCGCGATGAAGCCGAGGATGAGACCGGCCGCGGCGCTGGCGCCGTCACCGACGTCCACCAGCGACCAGAACAGGCTCCAGGCGACGAGCACCGTGAACGCCGTGCCGACGGTCCCGAGGTCGAGGCCGGCGACCTTGCGCGGCTGCGGCAGGCAGCGGTTGACGACGATCAGAGCGGCACCGATGACACCGGCCATGTACAGACCGAGGCCGGTGCCGAGGCTGTCCCACGCGGTGACGTCCAGGTCGAACCCCTTGGCGGAGTACAGATCGAGGAACGACGCGATGAACAGCAATACCGCTGCTCCGATCACCACGCCGTCGCCTCGAGTGAGGGAGCGGATATTCACTTCAGGTCCTTCGTAGGTCGTCTCGTCGTCGGTAGAGGCGTCGCTGTCACCATGTCGCCGTCAGGCCCGGGTGGGAAGCGCGGGGGTGGCCCCTCATCGTAAGGACGACACTATCGTCCGACCGGTTGAGGTGTCCGCCGGGATCAGCCCGCGGACCGCTACCCGCGCAGGAAACTCACGATTCCCTCAGAGATCCCCTGCGCCGCCTTCTGCCGCCAGGCGCCGCTGGTCAGCAGCGCCGCGTCCTTGCTATCGCGCATGTTGCCGCACTCGATGAACACCTTGGGAACCGTTGACAGATTGAGACCGCCGAGATCCGTGCGCGTGACGAGGCCGGTGCCGTCGCCCACGTAGTTGGCGGGCGCGCTGCCGGTGACCCGGACGAACCTGCCGACGAGGCGTTCGCCCAGGTCACGGGAGGGTCCGACGATGGGCCGGGTGTCGGCCTCGCCCGCGTGGACGCTGCCCGGCAGGATGACGTGGAAGCCGCGGTTGCCCTCGGCCGAGCCGTCGGCGTGGACGGACACGACGGCGTCGGCACGGGCGTTGTTCCCGATCCGGGCCCGCTCGTCCACGCACGGCCCGAAGGGGCGGTCGGCGTTCTGCG
The DNA here is from genome assembly GCF_040682395.1 of Streptomyces sp. NPDC051207. Lineage (NCBI taxonomy): Bacteria > Bacillati > Actinomycetota > Actinomycetes > Kitasatosporales > Streptomycetaceae > Streptomyces > Streptomyces sp. NPDC051207. The sequence goes on from NZ_JBFBAX010000007.1 coordinate 162,824, forward strand.
TCAGCTTCACCGTGGCGCCCTGCTGTTCCAGCAGGGTGCGGGCCCGGCGGGCGACGTCCAGCGTGAACGTCGCCTCGGTGTAACCGGCGTTGGTGGACGTGCCCGTCGTGTCGCATTCCTTCCAGCCCGTCCCGATGTTCACCTTGCGGTTGATCTCGGAGGTGTGCCGGAAGTTGCCCGCGTTGTGCCCGGGGTCGATGACGACGACCTTGCCCTTGAGCGGCCCGGAGGCGGCGGGCGCGGAGGACGAGGGCGACGCGCTGGAGGCGGTGGGGGACGGGCCGGGCTTCTTGCCGTCGTCACCACGTTCCGGAGCGGACCCGCCGCCCGCCGCCGGGGGCGACGACACGTCCGCCGCCCCGCCGAAACCGCCCCCCGAATCCCCGACCGCCTCGTACACGAGCCAGCCGAGCAGCGCACCCGGCAGCAGCGCGGCCAGCGCCACAGTCAGCGGGCGGCGGGACCGCGGCGGACGGGAGGGTTCGGCATCGGGGCCTGCGTACGACACGTCTGCGACTCTAACCGCGCCGTCAGATCCCCGCTCCCGTTCGCCGCAGCACCCGCAGCGAACCGGTGACGGACACCTCCGTGAAGGCCCTGGAGGCGAGGGCGCGGAGGTAGACGCGGTAAGGGGCCTGGCCCGTGAACTCGTCCACCGGGTCCGGGAACACGTCGTGGACGACCAGCAGGCCGCCCTCCGCCACATGGGGGGCCCAGCCCTCGTAGTCGGCGCCCGCGTGCTCGTCGGTGTGGCCGCCGTCGACGAAGACCAGGCCGAGCGGCGCGTTCCACAGCCGGGCGATCTGCGGGGAGCGCCCGACCAGCGCCACTACGTGCTCCTCCAGACCCGCCCGGTGCAGGGTGCGGCGGAAGGCCGGCAGGGTGTCCATGAGGCCCAGCTCGGGGTCGACCGTCTCGGGGTCGTGGTAGTCCCAGCCGGGCTGCTGCTCCTCGCTGCCGCGGTGGTGGTCCACGGTCAGCGCGGTGACACCGGCCTGCCGGGCGGCGTCCGCGAGCAGGATCGTGGAGCGCCCGCAGTACGTGCCGACCTCCAGCAGCGGCAGCCCCAGCCGCCCGGCCCGCACGGCCGCCGCGTACAGGGCCAGGCCCTCGTCCACGGGCATGAACCCCTTCGCCGCCTCGAACGCGGCCATGACCTCCGGCTGGGGCGCCGCCGACATGGGGTCCTGCCTTTCACTCCGGTGGTGCGCGACCGGGCGGGGCACCCGGGCGGGCTCCATGCTGCCGCATCGCGCTCCGGGGGTTCGGCCGGGGGGGGAGGGTCGCCATCCCGGCCGCATCGACGGCCCCACGAAATCTTGACCTTCTCTTGGCAGTCCCGCCGCACGAGGCGGGCACCCGCCCGGGACCCATGTTCAGAGCCCGCACCCAGAGCCCCCGTACAGAGCCTCCGTCCCCAGGTCCGGGAACGACTCGGCCGGATTCCCGATCCCCGGAGCGTCCGGCCGCTGGGACCATGACACCCATGCCCCGAGCCGCACGCCTTCGCCGCCCCGCCCGTCGCGCCACGCCACCCACCTGGCTGGTCGTGGCGCTCGCGTGCGCCGGGCAGTTCCTCGTCGTGCTCGACGTCTCCGTCGTCAACGTCGCCCTGCCGTCCATGCGCACCGGGCTCGGCCTCGGCGAGCAGGGACTGCAGTGGGTGGTGAACGCCTACGCCATCGCCTTCGCCGGTTTCATGCTGCTGGGCGGCCGGGCCGGAGACCTCTACGGCCGCAAGCGGATGTTCCTCGCCGGGCTCGCCCTGTTCACGCTGGCCTCGCTCGGCGGCGGCCTCGCCCAGGAGGGCGGGCACCTGCTGCTGGCGCGGGCGGTGCAGGGACTCGGCGCCGCCGTCCTCGCGCCCGCCACCCTGACCATCCTCACGGCCGCCGTGCCGGAGGGCGCCGCACGGAACCGCGCCATAGCCACCTGGACGGCGGTCGGCGCGGGCGGCGGCGCGGCCGGCGGGCTCGTCGGCGGAATCCTCGTCGACCTGCTGTCCTGGCGCTGGGTCCTGCTGATCAACGTCCCCGTGGGCGCGGTCGTCCTGACCGGCGCCGCCTGGTACCTCGCGGAGAGCCGCGCGGGCGACGGACGGCGCCTGGACCTGCCGGGCGCCGTCCTGGCCACCGCCGGGCTGGCGACCCTCGCGTACGGCATCTCCCGCACCGAGGCCGACGGCTGGACGGCGGCGGCCACCCTCGTCCCACTGCTCGCCGGACTCGCCCTGCTCGGCCTGTTCCTCGCCGTCGAGTCCCGCACGGCCACCCCGCTGATGCCGCTCGGGCTGCTGCGGCTGAGGCCGGTGGCCTCGGCGAACGCGGCGATGTTCCTCAGCGGCTCCGCCATGTTCTGCATGTGGTTCTTCATGACCCTGTACGCGCAGAACGTCCTCGGCTACTCCCCGCTGGAGGCCGGCGTCGCCCTGATCCCCAGCTCCCTCGCCGTGATCGCCGGCTCCAAGGTCGCCCCCCGGCTGATGCGGGTGCTCGGCGCGCGGGCACTGGCCGCCCTCGGCACGGCGGTCGCCGCGACGGGCTTCGGCTGGCAGTCGACGCTGACGGCCGACGGGGCGTACGTGACCGCGATCATGATCCCCGGCGTCCTGATGATGCTCGGCGCCGGCCTCGCCACGACCCCGCTCGCCTCACTGGCCACGTCGGGGACCGCGCCGGGGGAGGCCGGGCTGGTGTCCGGCCTGATCAACACCTCGCGCATCATGGGCGGCTCACTGGGCCTCGCCGTCATGTCGACCCTGGCGGCGGCCCGCTCGGGCGGCAGCACCTCACCGGACGCGCTGACGGAGGGGTACGCGCTGGTGTTCCGGGCGGGCACGGCGGTTCTCGGCGCGGGCACGCTCCTGATGTGGCTGTGGCTGCCCCGGGGCGAGAAGCGGGCGGGGCCCGGCGCAGAAACGGACACGGACACGGGCGCGCGGCGGGGGGTGAGGGGGCGGGCGGCCCGGTGAGGGGAGTGCCGGGCCGGCAGGAGTCAAAACGGGGCTTCCGGGTGCCGGAGGAGGAGCCGTGGACAGCCCCGGAGGCGCCACGGCGGGCCTCTCCCGCCCACCCCGGAGTGATCCCCCACGGGCCGCCCCCACACCCCGCCACGCGACCGCACAGCGGCCCCGGAGAGGTGAGCAAACAGGGCTTGACCTGGGGTTTCTTCCCGTCCCGGCGTAGCATCACGGGGACGCGGAAGGGGGGCCGGATGGACCGGCACATACGCACTGTCGACGACGTACTCACGCTCCTGGACGACCTGTTCGCACCGGACGCCGACCGCTGGACCGGCCGGGGCGGCGCCGACTGGTGGGACGGCTTCTACACCGACCGCTCCCGGCAGGTGCCGTTCTTCGTGGCCAAGCCCGACGAGAGCCTCGCGTCCTGGATCGACCGCGGCCTCCTCGGGCCGGGCCGCGCCCTGGACCTCGGCTGCGGCCCCGGCCGCAACGCCCTGCACCTGGCCGCGCGCGGCTTCGACGTGGACGCCGTGGACCTCTCGCCGACGGCCGTCGCCTGGGCGCGGGAACGGGCGGCGGAGACGGGAGCCGAAGGCGTGCGTTTCCACTGCGGGGACGCCTTCGCGCTCGCCGGCACGGAACTGCCCGGCCCGTACGACCTCGTGTACGACTCCGGCTGCTTCCACCATCTGCCCCCGCACCGCCGCGTCAGCCACCTCGCCCTGCTGGACCGGGTGCTGGCCCCCGGCGGCGCGTTCGCGCTGACCTGCTTCGCGGCGGGCGGCATGGGCTCCGAGCTGCCGGACGCCGACTTCTACCGCCAGGGCCGGCTGCACGGCGGCCTGGCGTACACCCCTCAGGCGCTGCGCCACATCTTCTCGGGCCACCGGGAGCCGAACCTCACGGAACGCGAACTGCGCCGCATGCGCGACCAGCCGGAGGACTCGCCGTACTTCGGGGCGGACTTCCTGTGGACGGCGCTGTTCCGTCGCGCGCCGCGTTGAATGCCACCGTGACCGGTGCCGCTGTCCGCCGTTCCACGGGGGTGTGCCCCGCCCGCACGACGGCCGCCCAACCGCCCAACCGGCCGACCCCGACAAGGAGTGCCATGCCCATCGACGTCGCCCAGGCCCTCGGCGGCGCGCCCCGCGTCGAGGAGATCTCCTGGAGCGGCCGGGACGTGCGGCTCTACCACCTCGGCATCGGCGCGGGCGTCCCCGCCACCGACCCCGCCGAACTGCGCTACACCCTGGAGTCCCGCCTGCACGTCCTGCCGAGCTTCGCCACCGTCGCCGGCGGCGGACCGCCCGGTGTGATCGGCGCCCTGTCGATGCCCGGTGTCGACGTGGACCTGGCGGCCGTCCTGCACGCCGGGCAGAGTCTGCGGCTGCACCGGCCGGTCCCCACCGACGGCACCGCCACCGCCACGTCCCGCCTCGTCGCCGTACACGACAAGGGCAAGGCGGCGCTGCTCGTCATGCGGACCGAAGTGACCGACGGCAGCGGGCCGTTGTGGACGGAGGAGGCGGAGGTCTACGTCCGCGGGGAAGGCGGCTGGGCCGGTGAACGCGAACGCGGACCGTCCACGCATCCCGAACCGCCGTGCGGGGAGCCCGAGGTGACCGTGGAACGGGCCGTCCGCCCGGACCAGGCCCTGCTGTACCGGCTCACCGGTGACGACAACCCCCTGCACGCCGACCCGGAGTTCGCGCGGGCCGCGGGCTTCGAACAGCCCGTCCTGCACGGGCTGTGCACCTACGGCATGACACTCAAGGCGGCCGTGGACACGCTGCTCGCGGGCGAGACGGACCGGGTACGGGGGTACCGGGCGCGGTTCGTGGGCGTGGTGTACCCGGGGGAGACGCTCCGGATCCGGATGTGGCGCGGGGCCGGGCAGGCCCGCACGGTCCGGGTGGAGGTGAGCACGGCCGAGCGGGGGGAGACCCCCGTACTGGCGGCCGGGCGGATCGAGTACGCGTGACGGCGCGACGGGCACCGGAGACCCGAGCCGGGAGCCCACCTGCCCAACGGAACGGCCCCGCCCGTCGGACGACGGGCGGGGCCGTGTGACGCCGATGGCCGACCGGTGCGGCGTACCGCGGAGGGACCCGCGGCCTGCCGCGCGCGACCGGCCAGTACTGGGTCAGGCCGCGGTCGACTCGGACTCCTCGGCGGGCTTGCGGTGACGACCGCGCGGCGCCGTGTCGCTGTCCTGCGTGGAGACCTCGCCCCGGTGCCGGCCGTGGCCGGCGGCTATGTCCTGGACGTCGGCCGGGCACGGCTGGTTCATTACGTCGCTCATCGGAAGGAACTCACCCCGTCAAACATGATCTTTCCTACAGCCGGGCGAGTGTAACCGGCACACCGTGGGGCGAATCCAGACGGCCACGCCAACCGGCACTAGTTCGTTACCAGCCGTCCAAGTGGCGCTTCCCGCAAGGGCACAGGGCGCGGCGCGGCACATCCTGCGGACCTCTGGCCGACCGCGCCGACCCGCGTCACGTCGACCGACTCCCGGCCCCGGCCGACCGGTTGGCCGGGCGACACGGAGGCCTCCCCCCACCCCCGGCCGCCCGCGTCACCCACTGCCGGGGGTGCCTGCTCCGCCGCCCGCGGCCGAGCACCACCTGGCCCCGCTTCCTCCACGCCACCCACGCCCGCCCACGGCGCCGCGAGCCGCGCCACGCCGCACGGCATTTCGCGTGTGACGCAGGGGAGGCGGAGTTCGCCCTCCTCGGTCCACTGGCCGGTGCCCGCCAACCAGCCGCCGGGCGCCGGGAGATGGTGGATTCGCCGGCCGGCGGGCCGCCACACACCCACCCGGCTTCCGAGCGGTCCGTCCACCCGCAGCGCCACCCCGCACGCCTCCGGCGTCAGCACCTGCCCCGGCTGCACCGCGAACGGTGTGACCGTGCAGTCCGGCACGCGCAGACTCTCCGGGAACCGCACCGGCAGCGTGCTGCCGAGGATGCCCCAGCCCAGCCGGGGAGCGCCCGGCGAGGGGGCGTCCGAGGCGATCAGCAGCAGGCCGCTGTCGGGGTCCGCGAGCAGCAGCCGGTCGTCGCTGTCCTCGGTGAGCTGCAGCAGCGGTGAGACCTCGCCGCCGCGCTCCAGGTCGACCACGACCGCCTTGGTACGGCCGCCGGTCTCCCGGTCCAGGGCCAGCATCCGCCCGGTGCGGTCCAGCCACACGCCGCCCGAGCACCGGCCGGGCACCTCGGCGAGCCGCTCGGGCCCGAAGGCCCCGCCCGCCACCAGCCACACCGCGCTGGAGCGCCGGCCCACCGCGAGCGCGTAGGCCCGGTCACCACCGGGCGCGGGCGGCAGCAGCCGCAGCCGGGTGCCCTCGACCGGGCACTCCACGGTGCCGAGCGGCAGCTCGCCAGTGCCGGGCCCGGTCGGATACAGCAGCGAGAAGGCGTGCCGCCCGTCCAGCGGCCGGCGGATGAGCACCCGCCCGTCGCCCATCGGCTGCACTTCGGTGCCGGGCCCCTCCGGCTGCCGGCCGGGCAGCGGCACCACGTACGGCTCGGGTCCGTCCAGCGTCCAGCGCTCCGGAAACCACGCGTCGCCGTCCGGGGCGAGCCGCGCCGCATAGGCGCCGTCCGCGCTGAGGGCGCAGCCTGCCTGCGGAGTCCCTTCTTCCCCGGGCCCCGCGTGTTCCGCCGCCGACTCGATCGCACAGGCCGTCATCGTTCGGTCACCTCCGGTGACGAAACTAGGTTTCGCACGGATGGACGTGTGACGGTCGGGCACCGGCTTCGCCCTTACGGGTGGCGCAAAAGCGATTCTGCTGAGGAAACGACGGCATATGTGCTCCCGGTGCGGGACGCCGGCCCCGACGGTGGACGGCCGACCGGGCGTCGCACCCGGCGCCGGCCCCCGCGGCGGGCGGCACCGGTTCAGCCGTACGAAGCAGCCAGGTAGCCTTTCCCACGTGCCCCGTCTGTCTGAAGTCATCGCCGCGCTGGAGAACCTGTGGCCCGCCGAGCGGGCCGAGTCCTGGGACGCGGTCGGGACCGTCGTGGGCGATCCCGGCCAGGACGTCTCCCGGGTGCTGTTCGCCGTCGACCCCGTGCGGGAGATCGTCGACGAGGCCGTGAAGCTCGGCGCCGACCTGCTCGTCACCCACCACCCGCTCTACCTGCGCGGGACGACGACGGTCGCGGCCTCCACCTTCAAGGGCCGCGTCGTGCACACCCTCATCAAGAACGACATCGCGCTGCACGTCGCCCACACCAACGCCGACACCGCCGACCCGGGCGTCTCCGACGCGCTCGCGGGCGCGCTCGGCCTGCGCGTCGCAGGTCCCCTCGTGCCGGACACCACCGACCCCGGGGGCCGCCGCGGCCTCGGCCGGATCTGCGAGCTGGACCACCCGCTCACCGTCCGCGAGTTCGCCGCCCGCGCCGCCGAGCGGCTGCCCGCCACCGCGCAGGGCATCCGCGTCGCCGGCGACCCCGGCGCCACCGTCCGTACGGTCGCCGTCAGCGGCGGCTCCGGCGACAGCCTCTTCGACCACGTGCGCGCGGCCGGCGTCGACGCCTTCCTCACCGCGGACCTGCGCCACCACCCGGCGTCGGAGTTCGTTGCGGATCGCGCCCACAGTCCGCTCGCGCTGCTCGACGCGGCGCACTGGGCCACCGAATGGCCCTGGTGCGAGCTGGCCGCGAGCCAGCTCGACGAGATCTCCGACCGGCACGGATGGGATCTCCGCGTCCACGTGTCGAAGACGGTCACCGACCCCTGGACCGCCCACGCGGCCTCCGCCGCCACCCCCGACCCACTGGGAGCCCCCAACTGAACGCCGCGCCCGCCGACCAGATCCGACTCCTCGACGTCCAGGACCTCGACGTCCGCCTGCAGCAGCTCGCCCACCGGCGCAGGTCCCTGCCCGAGCACGCCGAGCTGGAGTCGCTGACCAAGGACCTCACGCAGCTGCGCGACCTGCTGGTGGCCGCGCAGACCGAGGAGAGCGACTGCGCCCGCGAACAGACCAAGGCCGAGCAGGACGTCGACCAGGTGCGCCAGCGCGCCGCCCGCGACCAGAAGCGCCTCGACTCGGGCGCGGTCAGCTCCCCGAAGGACCTGGAGAACCTCCAGCGCGAGATCGCCTCCCTCGCCAAGCGGCAGGCCGACCTGGAGGACGTCGTCCTGGAGGTCATGGAGCGCCGCGAGTCCGCGCAGGAGCGGGTGGCCGAGCTCACCGAGCGGGTCTCCTCCGTCCAGTCGAAGATCGACGCCGCGACCGCGCGCCGGGACGCCGCGTTCGAGGAGATCGACGGCGAGGTCGCCACCGTCACCAAGGAGCGCGAGGTCATCGCCGCCTCCGTCCCGGCCGACCTCCTCAAGCTGTACGACAAGCTCCGCCAGCAGCAGGGCGGCGTCGGCGCGGCGAAGCTCTACGCCCGCACCTGCCAGGGCTGCCGCCAGGAGCTCGCCATCACCGAGCTGAGCGAGATCCGCTCCGCGGCCCCCGACACGGTCGTGCGCTGCGAGAACTGCCGCCGCATCCTGGTGCGGACGGCCGAGTCCGGCCTGTAAGGGGCGCGGCCCGTGCGGGAGTTCATCGTCGAGGCCGACGGCGGGTCTCGGGGCAACCCGGGGCCCGCGGGCTACGGCTGCGTGGTCGCCGACGCCGCGACGGGGCAGACGCTGGTCGAGGCGGCCGAGTACCTCGGCGTCGTCACGAACAACGTCGCCGAGTACCGCGGGCTGCTGGCCGGCCTGCGCGCCGCCCGTGAACTGGACCCGTCCGCCACGGTCCACGTCCGCATGGACTCCAAGCTGGTCATCGAGCAGATGTCGGGGCGCTGGAAGATCAAACACCCCGACATGAAGCCGCTCGCGGCCCAGGCGGCACGGATCTTCCCGCCCGGGCGGGTCACGTACGAGTGGATCCCCCGCGAGCGGAACAAGCACGCGGACCGCCTGGCGAACGAGGCGATGGACGGGGGAGCGTCGGAGGGGGCGTACGTGGTGCGCCGGGAGGTCGCGGACTTGGCTCAGGGGAGAGTCGCCGAGCCCGGCGAAACCGCCGCGTCGGGCGGAGCCATCGGGCCGGGCGGAGCCGCCGGGCCGGGCGAAGTCACCGCGTCCGGCGAGGCCGCGGACACCCGCGCCGCCCAGGCCGTAGCCATCGACCCCCGAGTCGCCGGGCCCGCCGCCGACGCTCGCGCCGCCCAGCCCTCCAGCACCCGCAGCCCCGCCGCCCAAGCCGCCCCCGCCCCCGGCTGGGGTCCCCCCGACATGGGTGACCCCGCCACCTTCGTCCTGCTGCGGCACGGTGAGACGCCGCTCACCCCGCAGAAGCGGTTCTCCGGCAGCGGCGGCAGCGACCCGTCGCTGTCCGACGTCGGCAGGGAGCAGGCCGAGAGGGTCGCCGAGGCGCTGGACCGGCGCGGGACGGTCCAGGCGATCGTGTCCTCGCCCCTGGCCCGTGCCCGCGAAACCGCGCAGATCGTCGCCGCCCGTCTCGGTCTGGAGGTCGCCGTCGAGGAGGGGCTGCGCGAGACCGACTTCGGCGCCTGGGAGGGGCTCACCTTCGCCGAGGTCCGCGAGCGCCACCCGGACGATCTGAACGCCTGGCTGGCCGACCCGCACGCCGCTCCGACCGGCGGCGGCGAGAGCTTCGCCGCGACCGGGGCCCGGGTCGCCGCCGCCCGGGACCGGCTCGTCGTCGCGTACGCGGGCCGCACGGTCCTGCTCGTCTCGCACGTCACGCCGATCAAGACGCTCGTACGCCTCGCCCTGGGCGCACCGCCCGAGTCGCTGTTCCGCATGGAACTGTCCGCGGCGTCCCTGTCGGCGGTGGCGTACTACGCGGACGGCGCCGCCAGCGTCCGCCTCTTCAACGACACCTCACACCTGCGCCGACTCACCGGCCCTCAGGCCCGCACCCGCCCCCAGACCGGCCGCCTCCCGGGCCAGTGACTCCACGCGCCCCCAGTCCCGGTCGGCGATCGCGTCCGGCGGAAGCATCCAACTGCCGCCCACACAACCGACGTTGGGCAGCGCCAGGTACTCGGGTGCGGAGGCCGGGCCGATGCCGCCGGTCGGGCAGAAGCGGGCCTGCGGCAGGGGACCGGCGAGCGACTTGAGGTAGGCGGTGCCGCCCGCGGCCTCGGCCGGGAAGAACTTCATCTCCCGCACCCCGCGCTCCAGCAGCGCCACCACCTCGGACGCGGTCGACACCCCCGGCAGGAACGGCACCCCGGACGCCCGCATCGACTCCAGCAGTCCGTCCGTCCAGCCGGGGCTGACCAGGAAACGCGCCCCCGCCGCCACCGCGCCGGCGACCTGCCCGGGCGTGATCACGGTGCCCGCCCCGGCCACCGCACCCGGCACCGCGCCGTCGGCGATCGCGCGGATCGCGTCGAGCGCGGCGGGCGTCCGCAGCGTCACCTCGATCGCGGGCAGCCCGCCCGCCACCAGCGCACGCGCGAGCGGTACGGCGTCGGCGGCGTCCTCGATGACGACGACGGGCACCACGGGGGCCAGACCCAGCACGGAACCGGGCACGGCGGCGGAGGGGGAGGAGGCGGAGGAGGCGGAGGAGGGGACCATGACCTCATCCTGCCCAGCACACACACCCTGCGCAAAGAACGTTGCGCAGGGTGCAACACGCGCTGGTCAGTGGATCTCCGTCACCAGCACGTCCAGCGACCACGCCCGCCCCGCCTTCTGCGGCGCCTGCGCCTCCACCGCGTATCCGAGGTCCCGCAGCGCCTCCACCAGCTCCGCCGGTCCCTTCGGCACCGCACCGGCCGTCAGCAGGCTCCGTACGATCCGGCCCTTGGTCGCCTTGTTGAAGTGGCTGACCACCTTCCGGGTCGGCGCGTGCAGCACCCGTACCGTCGCCGTGCGCTCCGCGACCTCGCCCTTCGGCTTCCAGGCGGCGGCGTACGCGGCCGACCTGAGGTCCAGCACCAGCCCGCCCCCGGCCACCGCGGGCAGCGCCTCGGCCATCGGCGCCCGCCAGTGCCCGGCCAGCGCGCCGAGGCCGGGCAGCTTCACGCCCATCGAGCAGCGGTAGGACGGAATCCGGTCCGTCACCCGGACCGCGCCCCACAGCCCCGAGAACACCAGCAGCGAACGCCCGGCCCGGCGCCTCGCCGCCGTGTCCAGCGAGGCCAGGTCCAGGGCGTCGTACAGCACACCCGTGTAGATCTCCCCGGCCGGGCGGGCCCCCGCCGTGCGCAACCCGGCGTTCTTGGCGACCTCGTCCCGCAGCCCCTCGCTCAGTCCGAGCACCTCGCGGGCCTTGTCCTCGTCCGCCGTGCACAGCTCGACCAGCTCCTCCAGCACGGCTTCGCGGGCCGCGGCGAGCTCCGGCAGCGACAGGGCGTCCGGCTTCAGCGGGGCGCCGCGGCCGGAGGGTGCCTTACCTTCCGAGGGAGGCAGCAGGACAAGCACGAAGATCTCCTTCTGTTGAGCTTTCGACAGCGTACGGTGTGCCTCCCGGCCGCCCCCGCCCTACGCTCGCCGTATGCCTCGCCGCCACATACGCGTGACCGGAACCCCCGCCGCCCCGCTGCGCGCCGCCCTCACCGCCCTGCGCGCCGAACTCGGCGTCCCGCAGGACTTCCCGCCCGAGGCCCTGGCCGAGGCGGAACAGTCGGCGAAGAACCCGGTGCTGCCCGACCATGACACCACCGCCGACATCTTCCTCTTCACCATCGACCCGCCCACCTCCACCGACCTCGACCAGGCGATGCACCTCTCCCGGCAGGGCACCGGCTACCGCGTCCGGTACGCCATCGCCGACGTCGCCGCCTTCGTCCGCCCCGGCGGAGCCGTCGACACGGAGGCGCACCGGCGCGTGACCACGCTGTACTTCCCCGACACCCGCGTCCCGCTGCACCCGCCCGTGCTCAGCGAGGGCGCCGCCAGCCTGCTGCCGGGCCAGGACCGGCCCGCCGTCCTGTGGACGGTCGACCTCGACGCGGACGGCCGCACCACCGCCGTGGACGTACGCCGCGCGCTGGTTCGCAGCCGGATGCGGTACGACTACGAGACCGCGCAGCGCCGGATCGACGACGGCACCGCAGAGGAACCCCTCGCCCTGCTCGCCGAGATCGGCCGGCTGCGCGAACGCCGCGAGGCGGAACGCGGCGGCATCTCCCTCAACGTCCCCGAGCAGGAAATCGTCCCCCACGACCACACGTACGAACTCGCCTACCGCGCCCCGCTGCCCGCCGACGGCTGGAACGCCCAGATCTCCCTGCTCACCGGCATGGCCGCCGCCGACCTGATGCTCGCGCACGGCACCGGCGTCCTGCGCACCCTGCCCGCCGCCCCCGACGGCGCGGTCGGCCGGCTCCGCCGCACCGCGCAGGCCCTGCGCATCGACTGGCCGCACCACGTCCCGTACGCGGCACTGATCCGCTCCCTCGACCCCCGCGAACCGCGGCACGCGGCGTTCCTCCAGGAGTGCACGACGCTGCTGCGCGGCGCCGGGTACACCGTCTTCCGCGACGGCGCCCTGCCCGACATCACCACCCACTCCGCCGTGGCCGCCCCGTACACCCACTGCACGGCGCCGCTGCGCCGCCTCGCCGACCGGTACGCCGCCGAGCTGTGCCTGGCGGCGGTCGCCGGGCAGGCCCCGCCCGACTGGGCGCTCGCCGCCCTCGACGCGCTGCCGGGGGAGATGGCGGACGGCGGGCGCCGCGCGAACGCCGTCGAACGCGCCTGCGTCGACATCGTGGAGGCGGCCCTGCTGAAGGACCGGGTGGGCGAGGAGTTCGAGGGCGTGGTCGTGGACCTCGGGGACCGCCGCCCCGGCACCGGCACCGTCCAGGTGGAGTCCCCGGCGGTCATCGGCCGCATCGAGAACACGGCGGAGGACATGCTCGGCCGGCGCCTGAAGGTCCGCCTCACCCAGGCGGACCCGGCAGCACGCCGGGTGATCTTCACGCCCGCGTGAGGGCCGGCACGAGAGCGGAAGGGGGCGCTGCGGCGTGGCGAACGGCTGGGACCGCCGCCGTCCCCGGCCCGGTACCATGGTCGACACGGCAGACGAGCCGGGCGGGCGGCCGCGTGGAGTTCTCCCCAGGGGGAGCTTCCCGAGGAACGTCCGGGCTCCACAGGGCAGGGTGGTGGCTAACGGCCACCCGGGGTGACCCGCGGGACAGTGCCACAGAAAGCAGACCGCCGGGGATCTCGATCCTCGGTAAGGGTGAAACGGTGGTGTAAGAGACCACCAGTGCCCAGGGTGACCTGGGCAGCTGGGTAAACCCCACCCGGAGCAAGGTCAAGAAGGAAACACCCCGGTGTTTCTGCGCGGACGATCGAGGGCGGCCCGCCCGAGTCCGCGGGTAGACCGCTGGAGGCCGGTGGCAACACCGGTCCTAGATGGATGGCCGTCACCGAACGGACCGCGAGGTCCCTCGGCACAGAACCCGGCGTAACATCCGAGTATTGCTCCCGCCCGGTATTTTCCCAGGTCAGAGGGCTGTGGTGCGGAGAAAATCGGCGGCAGGGTCGAATCCGGGTCGAATTTCGCCGTGTGCGTGCAGTGCGACGTCCGCTGCCTGAAGCACCATTCGATGAAAAGGCTGTGACCAGCAGCGTTGCACCTGACAGTGGGACAGCATGGACTATACAAAAAGTATTGTCCGAGGTGTCTGGCCTGGCGAAATGTGAATGATCTGGACATCGGCGCGGCTCTGTCAGACCTCGCTCGTATCCTCACGCCGTGATCGCATCTCAAGGTTCAGACGCGTCCGGGAGTGACGCGGCAGCGCTGGCCGCATGGCCACTTCAGCCAGTGCCGCTCGATACCGGGAGCGGCGGGCGCGAGGACCGCCTACGGATGCTTCGCCAGATGCGCTCGGTCTGGAACGACGTCAACGCTGCCCGCCGTGAGCTGATCAAGAAGGAACTCGCAGCGGCCCAGGCCCGGCAGGCCGAAGTCACCGCCTACTGGAATCGGCACAAGGTCACGGTCAAGGACCGGTGGGACAGCCGTATCGGTGGCCGGGGAGAAACCACCGTCGCGGACATCCCGGAGGTCGCAGCGCAGTGGCACCGGGACAACCTCGCCCTATCCGAGAACGTCTCGGCGATGGCTCAGCGAGGCGGCGAGGTCAGCCCGTACCTGTGGCAATGCCCCCTTGGCCTTGGCCATGAACCGTGGCCGGCCTGGCCCAAGGACCGTATCCAGAAAGGTGCAGGGTGCCCCGAGTGCCGCCGTTTGATCCGGGTCGCAGACCTTCCGACCCTGGCCTCCCAGTACCGAGGACAGAGACTGGCTAGCGGCATCACCCACGCAGCACACGAGAGCGTGCCATGGACGTGCCGGACATGGGCCGTCGATCCAAGTACCGGGGTGTGGCAGCCAGTTGAGCACCGCTTCGAAGCGGTGGTCAAAGAGCGGGCTCTTCAGGGTGACGGCTGCCTGGTCTGTGCTGGGTACGTGATCGACGACACGAACTCGTTGTCCACCTGGTTCCCGGAAATCGCCGACGAGCTGGATGCTCCGGGCCTTGACCCGCGCCGGCTGCCTACGAGCCAGCACAACATCCCTCGAAAGCAAACCGCTGAAGCCGAGAGCAAGGGCATGTACGCGACCCTGCCTTGGAGGTGCCGTCACGGCCACGGTTGGGAGGCCACCATCCTCAACCGCGTCCAGGGCACGGGTTGCGGCAAGTGCTCAAAGTCTGGGATATCGAAGGAGCAGGTCCGGCTGGTTGCTGAACTCGCGGGACTCATCGACCTCGTACCGCCGAAGAGCCGGGATCCACGGCTGCCGGACGGCGTGCCCGACTTCGCCTCGCACCACCTCACCGTTCCGCCCGAGCACAAGCCGACCCACTGGCGCTACAAGGACGTCGAGGTCGACGCGATCTTCCATCTGCCTCACGGTGTCCGAGTAGGCCTCGAGTACGACGGCGCGTTCCACCACTCGGCCAGACACCGGGACCGCCGCCAGTACGAGAACGACAAGAGCCGGGTACTGGTAGAAGCAGGGCTCTTGGACATGCTCATTCACGTGAGAATCGGCGATCTGCCGGAGATGGAGGCCCCCCACGCTCTGGTCGTGGCGGTGCACGAACGAGCCACGGCCTACCGGCAGGCCAGCGCGGTGGCCTCGGCCCTCTCGGTGCGCTATCCCGGGGATGTGCCGGGCCTGGACGCGTACCTCAACAGTGGCACGGCCCGGCACCAAGTCACTGCCGATGCCTACATCACCGCGGTATGGGGCGAACTGCGTCCTCCGCGCCGAAAGCCAAAAAAGGCGGGCCCGCCGACACCGCGCCGCCTCTCCCCAACAGCCCCGCACGCAGACAGCCTGCTGTCACCCATCTCAGAGCCCTACCGGAACCCGGAAAATCCGGATGAGATCGTCCGCGACTACCAGTGCGCATGCCGCAATCCCGAGATCTTCACCGCTGTCCAGTCGCAAGTCACCTACGGAAACACCCGCAGCTGTGGATGTCTGGCCACACAGGCCAGGCGACGTCGGCGACCAGCCGTCTCCCAGGCCGAGACCCACGCCGTCCGAGCCTGGGCTGACCAACAGGGGATAGCCATCGGTGGCAGCGGCCGGGTCCCGGACCGGGTGACCGCTTCCTACCGGCTCGACCAAGCCGGGCGTCACGACCTGCTCGGCCCGGACGGGCTGCTGGATGCGGCACGCGTGCGCGAGTGGGCGGTGCGAGCAGGACGCCAGCTGGGCGCGAGGGAGAGAGTGACCGGAGAGCTGTGGCTCGACTACTCCATGGAGAAAATTGCGCCTGGGACGCAGATCAAGGAGACGCCGGATCCGCCCGTCGGTCGCTGATCGGAGGAAACCGGGGGCCGCGCCTGGTCGGCTACCATGGTCCACACGGCAGACGAGCCGGGCGGACGGCCGCGTGGAGCTCCCAGGGGCTTCCCGAGGAACGTCCGGACTCCACAGGGCAGGGTGGTGGCTAACGGCCACCCGGGGTGACCCGCGGGACAGTGCCACAGAAAGCAAACCGCCCAGCGCTCAGGCGCTGGGTAAGGGTGAAACGGTGGTGTAAGAGACCACCAGTGCCCAGGGTGACCTGGGCAGCTAGGTAAACCCCACCCGGAGCAAGGTCAAGAGGAGCCGCTGTAGAAGGCGGCTCTGCGCGGACGTTCGAGGGCTGCCCGCCCGAGTCCGCGGGTAGACCGCACGAGGCCGGCGGCAACGTCGGCCCTAGATGGATGGCCGTCTCCCCGGCTGCCGCGAGGCGACTGGGTGACAGAATCCGGCGTATAGCCCGACTCGTCTGCCGGTCGGCCCCCTGACCAGGGAATGTGCTGGGCAGGGGGCCTTTTTGTCGGAGCAGAGGGTTTGACCAGACCCCGTTCGGCACCGGTTCAAACGGGGTCACGTGGCTACGTACGTGGCCACGAAGGTAGCCATAGACCTCGGGCGGAGGCCAGGAGCGCCTGTGCCCTGTGGATGTCGTGCGTGCAGTGAGCGCTGCCATGCGTACCGCTCACTGCACGCCGTCAAGAATCTGCCGGACCTTCAGGGAGGCCCCGCCCCTCAGTGGTCCGCGTTCGTCCGGTGCGCGGAGTGCTACGTCAAGTAATGGCATCTCGCCGGTGCGTGCGTGAGGGATACGATGTCCCGCGGTCACCGGCGTGATCGCACCGTTGACGGGGTGGCGAAGTTAGCGAGGAGCGATGGAGAAGGACCGGTGGACGACCGTCACCGAGTCTGAATACGGGCACGAGAAGCGGGGCCTGGAGTCGATCCGCAAACAGCTCCCTGACGGCAAGCCGTGGCGAGCCTGGTCGAACTTCACCTTCACTGCCAATTCGGGCCATCCTCGCGAATGTGACCTCCTCGTTGTCGCTCCCGGCGGTGTGTGGCTGGTTGAGCTCAAGGACTGGGTCGGACGCCTCTCGGCTCCGTACGGCACCTGGGTGCAGACGAAGGGGAACGGCGAAGAGGTCGACCACGGCAACCCGCTGCACCTGCTGAACAAGAAGGCTGCTCAGCTGTCGGGGCTGCTGGAGCGGGCGGCCGGGCCCAAGGCCCCCAAGGTGTGGATCCGGGAAGCCGTCTGCTTCACCAATCCCAAGCTGCGCGTGGAGCTGCCGCCGCACGAGCGGCAGAACGTGTTCACCATCGCCGAGCTGGTCAAGGAGTTGAGCCGACCGCCACGCGACGAACGGTTCAAGATCAACGAGGGCCGTTCGGACAACATCGCCAAGTGGCTCAAGAAGGCCGGTATCCGTCCGAGTGAGGCCGAGAAATGGGTCGGCGCCTACCGCCTGGACAAGGAGCTCGCCTCGGGCCCGACCTGGGTGGACTACGTCGGCCACCACAAGGAGCTGCACGAGACTGTCCGCGTGCGCGTCTACCTGCGCGAGCGGGGCTCGACCGACGAGGCGCGCGAGTCCGTGGAGCGGGCGGCGCGCCGTGAGGCGGCCGTGCTCAGCCGCTTCAAGCACCCGGGGGCCGCGAAGTACAAGACCTTCGAACCGGCGGGCCACCCCGCCGGGCCCGCCCTGCTCTTCGAGCACGACATGCGGGCGATGCGCCTGGACGAGTACATCCGCCGCTACGGGGACGGACTCACCATCCAGGCCCGCCTGGGACTGCTGCGGCAGCTCGCCGAGACGATCCGCTCGGCGCACGCCGGCCTGCTCCACCACCGGGCCCTCGCCGCCCGCTCGATCGACGTGATCCCGGGCCCGCGCAAGCCCGGTGCGGAAGAGGCGTGGCTCCGTCCGCGTCTGGAGATCGCCGACTGGCAGGTGGCCAGCGCCCGCAGCTTCGGTTCGAGCAGCGGGGCGCGCGCTGCCGCGGCCCTTGCTCCGACGGCGCTGTCCGCAACGCACGTGGCCGAGGGAGCCGGGCCGTACCTTGCGCCGGAACTGACCGCCACCCGGCCCGACCCGGTGCTGCTGGACGTGTACGGCCTGGGCACGCTCGCCTATCTGCTGGTCACGGGCCGCCCTCCGGCATCCAGCCAGGCCGAGGTCCTGGCGATGCTGCGCGAGGGTGACGGCCTGACGCCGTCGGCCGTGGTCGACGGCCTGACGGACGACGTCGACCTGCTGGTGCACGCGGCCACGGCCTTCAACCCCTTCCACCGGATGTCCTCCGTCGACGAGTTCCTCGAACTCCTCGCCGACGCCGAGGAGTCGGTGGGCATCCGGCATGCGCCACCCGCCGAGCCCGCGGCCCCCGCGGCTGCGGCCGGACCTGCCGAGGCCCAGGCAGAACCCGAGCCGCAGGAAGAGCCCGATCCGCTGGAGGCCGAGCCCGGCGACGTACTGGGCGGCGGTCGCTGGCAGGTCCGCCGGCGCCTCGGCACGGGCTCCACCTCGCGGGCCTTCCTTGTCCGGGATCTGCGCGCCGAGGAGTTCCGGACCCGGCCGCTCGCCGTCCTCAAGGTGGCCGTCGCGGACCGGAGCGCCTCCATCCTGGAGGACGAGGCGCAGGTGATGCGCCGGATGCGCGCCGACTCCCGCGTGATCAACCTGGTTGTGGACGAGCCGCTGCGGCTGGGCGAGCGCACCGTGCTCGCCGTCGAGTACGTCGGCGACGAGAAGGCGGAACTCTCCGACGACGACGGCGCGACCGGCAAGATCCGCGCCCGCGAGGAGACCCTCGCCCGCTGGCTGCGCGAGCTCGGCGCCATGGGCACGGAGTCCCTGGAGAAGTACGGCGACCAGCTCTTCGGCGCCGTCGACTTCCTCCACGGCGAAGGCGTGTGGCACCGGGACATCAAGCCCGACAACATCGCCATCCGCAAGCGCCCCAACGGCACCCGCGAACTGGTCCTGATCGACTTCTCCCTCGCCTCCTACCCGGCCAGCGAGACCGGGGTCGGCACTCGGGGGTACATGGACCCCTTCGTCGGCGGCCCGGTGAACAGGCGGGCGGTCTACGACGACCAGGCCGAGTGGTACGCCCTCGCGGTCACCCTGCACCAGATGGCCTCCGGCGAGCTGCCCCGCTGGGGAGACGGCTCGGTCACACCCGAGATGACCGACCCCGAGGAGATGCCGCACCCGGAGATCGCCAAGGACGCGTTCGACGACCCGGTGCGCAAGGGCCTGTGGCGGTTCTTCCGCAAGGCCCTGCACCGGGACGCCGGTAAGCGGTTCGCCACGCTCAAGGACATGCACGACGCGTGGAAGAAGGTCTTCCTTGACGCGTCCCAGCAGGCCGTGCCCTCGTCGCACGACAAGGGACACGGCCTCGACGAGGCGGTTGACTCCGAGGCCGTGCGCGACGAGCGGGCCGCCGCCGCCCAGCTCGACACCCACCTTTCCCTGTCGGGCCTGACCGCCGCCGCCGAGTCCTTCCTCTACGGCCTGGGGATCACCGAGGTCGGGCAGCTGCTGGACCGCAGCGAGCGCGATCTGATCAACAAGCCGGGCCTGGGCGCCAAGACCCTCGCCGACATCCAGCGCCGTGTCCGGGAATGGCGGCGCCGGCTGCGCGCCGCAGACCTCAACCCGCTCACCGGTGAGGGCCGCAAGGCGGCCAAGGCCGAACTGGACGCGGCCAAGGCCGAATCGGGCCTGGAACGCAAGCTCAGCGACCACCTGGGCCTGGCTTCGGGCGACCGCTCCGCCCTGCGGCGGGTCTCCCTCGACGCGCTCGCCACCCGTCTGGTGCCCGAGCTGGTGCCCGGCCAGCGGGGCCCGGTGGGCAGCAACGAGACCCGGGTCGCCGTGGCCCGCGCGCTGCTGCGCCTGCCCGACGACGACGGACGGCTGCCGCACCTGCCCGGCTGGCCCACACAGACGGACGTGGCCAAGTTCCTCGACATGACCCAGGGCGGAGTCAACCCGCACATCCTGGGCCTGCGGGAGAAGTGGCGTGAGGAGCAGGTCCTGCGGGAGCTGCGCGTCGAGGTGCTGGAGATCCTGGAGCAGTCCGGCCGCCTGGCCTCCGCCGGCGAGATCGCCGATGCGTTGATCCTGCGCCGCGGCACCGACCTGCCCGAGCTGTACCAGCGCCGCGCCCTCGCCCTGGCCGCCGTACGAGCCGTCGTGGAGATGGAGGAACGTGCCGCGACCCCGGCCTTCCTGCACCGCATGAGCCGCCAGGCCACTGACGACGCCCTGCGCCCCGGCCTGCTCGCCCTGCACGCCCGGGAAGGCATCGACAGCCCTGACACCCCCTCCGCGCCCGGTCTGCTCGACTACGCGATCAGGCTGGGCAGGCGCGCCGACCGGCTCGTCCAGGTCGAGACCCTGCCGACGGCCGCAGCCGTGCTGGCCGACCTGACCCGGGTGGAGCCGCCTGAGGGCACCCTGGACTGGGACGAGCGGAGGATGGTCGACGTCGCCGCGGCGGCCTCACAGGATGCGGCGGTCTCCTCCCGCCTGGAGTTGTACCCGCGCGGCCTCGGCCTGGTGCGGGCACTGCGCCTCACGCAGGCAGGCATCGTCAAGATCATCCCCGGGTTGCCGGACGACGAGCAGCCGGGCCTGACGGTGGCCGCCGTCCACGAGCGGGTCCGCTCCCGCTTCCCCGAACTGCGGACGGGGGAGGGCGAGGACGGACACGGACTCCCGACGGACGCCCCCCTCACCGATGCTCTGCGCGAGGCGGGCTTCCCGCTCATCCTGCGCACCCACAAGGACGGGCGGCACCAGCGTTACCTCCCGGAGGGCCTGGAGAACGCCAGCCACTTCCGCTCCGGGCTGGACGGCACGTCCACCGGAACCGCCTCCGCCGCCGCCTGGTCGGAGGACGCCGACCTGGCCGCGAGGGCCCGCGCCGAGGACCGCCTGCTGGCCGCGGGACGGGGCGACGGCTACCGGGTGCTGACCGTCCGCAGTGGACTGGCCGAGCGGGCGGTGCGTCACTTGACGGACGCGAGGTTCGGTGGGGGAGCGGTCGCGGTCTCGGCCACTTCGCTGTTCCTGCGGCACCTTCACGACGAGCAGGAGACGAAGGCGGCCGCGAACCCGAAGGGGCTGCCGCGCTGGGAGACGCTCCTCAAGGCCGACGCTGCGGACGCGGGGTCCACGGCAGCCGTGAACTTCGCCCGTTTCGCGCGGAACGCATGCGACCGCATGCGGGAGGAGATCAGTGCGTTGCTGTGCCAGGGCGAGGATCCGCGCCCGCTGCTGCTGACGGACGCGGCTGTCTTTGCCCGCTACGAGTACGTCGGCGGGTTGGACGAACTCGCCCGGCAGGCACGGGAGGGCGAAGCCAAGCGGCCCTTGTGGCTGCTGGTTCCGCAGGCCGATCCTGGTCGCGCACCGGTCCTGGGGAGGGCCGTGGGGCCCGATGGCGTACGGGACGTGTACGCCGCCTACCAGGAGCCGCTGGGGGAGTGGATCCCGTTGCCGGAGTCGTGGGTTCGGCAACCGCACCGCGCACAGACCGAAAGCACTGAGGAGTACGCCCGATGATCGACCGCAAGGCCCTGCTGGACGACCTCAAGCCGCAGGTCGCCGCAGCCAAGAAGGACCTTGAGCGGCAGGTCGACGAGCGTCCCGAGGTGGGTGAGCGGTACGGGATCGAGTACCAGCAGGCTCGTGAGCTCGGCCGTACGGCGGCGTCGAGGAAGGCCTGGCTCGACGAGCAGCTCACGCAGGTGGCCGTGGCGTGGGTGCTGGCCACCGTGTTCGTACGGTTCTGTGAGGACAACAGGCTGATCGACGAGCCGTACCTGACGTCGCCGGACATCGACCGGCGGGAGCTGGCGCAGGCGCGGTACGACGAGTACAAGTCGACGGCGGCAGATCCCACCTGGCGGGGTTGGCTCCTCAAGGCGTTCGCGGAGATCGGGGACGGGCAGGCGGGACGGCTTCTCTTCGACGAGTGGCACAACCCGCTGTACCAGGTGCCGCTGTCGCATGAGGGGGCGGGTGCGCTGGTCGCCTTCTGGGGGCGGCGGAGGGAGGACGGCACGCTCGTTCATGACTTCACGGATCCCCTGAATGACGAGGGGACGCGGGGGTGGAACACTCGTTTCCTTGGGGACCTGTATCAGGACCTGAGCGAGGACGCCAAGGAGCGGTACGCGCTGCTGCAAACACCGAAGTTTGTGGAGGATTTCATCCTCGACCGCACGATGACTCCGGCTCTCAGGGAGCACGGTTTCAAGGGCCTGAGGATGATTGACCCGACTTGCGGGTCCGGGCATTTCGTCCTTGGCGCATTCGAGCGGCTCTTGAAGGAATGGTCCAGCAAGGCCTCGACAGTAGACGTGCATGAGCGAGTGCGGGCAGCGCTCGACTCGGTACACGGAGTGGACATCAACCCGTTCGCAGTCGCCATCGCGCGCTTCCGTTTGCTGGTCGCGGCCATGGCTGCCGCCAACGTGCGGACGATAAGCAAGGCGGCGCGGTACGAGTGGCCGGTCCATCTGGCGGTGGGCGACTCGCTCATCAAGTCCCGCCAGTTGGAGCTCACGCTGGACGGGGAGGCAGCGGAGGATCCGCTGGCCTCGTTCGCGTACCGCACGGAGGACTGGCTGGAACACCCGGACATTCTGAAGCCGGGACGGTATCACGTGGTTGTGGGTAACCCGCCGTACATCACCGTGAAGGACAAGGAGCTCAATCAGCGGTATCGGGAGATGTACCGGGAGGTGTGCCACAAGGAGTACGCACTCACCGTGCCGTTCGCGCAGCGGTTCTTCGAGCTGTCCAAGAACGGCGATCCCGAGACTGGTCGTGGGTATGGGATGGTCGGGCAGATCACCTCCAACTCGTTCATCAAGCGCGAGTTCGGTGTGCATCTGATTGAGGGGTACTTCGGGCATCAAGTTGAGCTGACGGAGGTCATCGATACTTCCGGTGCCTTCATTCCGGAGCATGGCACGCCCACGGTGATCCTCGTGGGGCGGCGGCGAGGTGGCCGACACCGGACATCGACTGTACGTACTGTGCGGTCGGTGCAGGGAGAGCCGGGGATTCCCGACGATGCGGCCAAGGGGCACGTGTGGTCGGCAATCGTCGAGCAGATCGAGAAACCCGGCAGTGTAAGCAAATGGGTGTCCGTTGGCGACCTTGATCGTAAACAGTTCTTCGCGAAGCAGCCTTGGGTGCTGGCCGATGGGGGACAGGAGTTGCTGGACTCCCTTGAGCGAAGCGGGCGTCGCAAACTGAAGGCGGTCGCCCCCCGTTTGGGAAGCACGGGACGGACCAGCGCTGACAGCATCATGACCACAGACCGTGAGGCGTGGCTGCGTCGTGGTTGCGAGGAGGAGCTTGGGCGGACCCTCGTAGTCGGTGAAGAGCTGCGTGACTGGCTCCACTCAGAGGGGACGTACACCTTCTTCCCCTACGAGGCGACTCCGGAGAAGTTCGAGCTTGTGCCCTTGCCCGAGGATTCGGGTGCGTACAAATGGATGTGGCCTAGCCGAACGGTGCTAGGACACCGGGCCACTTTCTCCAAAGGAACATACTTCTCCGACGGGAGACCCTGGTACGAGTGGCACCAGGTAACTCCGAGTGCGGGCTGCCACTCGTGGTCGATCGCGTTCGCCGAGGTGGCCACCCATAACCACTTTGTGTTGGATCGTGACGGAAAGGTCTTCAAGCAGACCGCACCTGTGGTCAAGCTGCGGGAAGATGCCTCGGAGGAAGAGCACCTGCAACTGCTCGGGGTGCTCAACAGTTCTACAGCTGCGTTCTGGTTGCGACAGGTTACGCAGGACAAACCGAGTAACGGGGTAAAGCGGGGCCTCGAGTCGGAGAAGTGGACCGTACGGCACCAATACAACAGCACGATGGTGGAGGACTTCCCCCTTCCGCCTGTCCACCCCACTGCCCTTGTAATCGAGCTTGACTACCTAGCCGAGCAATTGGCCACCGCCACTCCATCAGCCGTGGCCGCCGCAGGCACACCGAGCGCAGCTGCTCTGTGTGAGGCCCGCTCACGCTACGAGCACCTGCGCGCTCGCCTGATCGCCCTACAAGAAGAACTGGACTGGCAGGTCTACGCCCTCTACAACCTCCTCGACGACGACCTCCGCCCCGCCCCCCGCAACGGCGACGACTTCGCCGACATCCCCGAACTCGCTCTCGGCCAGCGCGCCTTCGAGATCGTGCTGGCGCGCAAGGTCAAGGCTGGTGAGGCGTCGGGCGAGTGGTTCCGGCGTCACGGCTCCACGCCTATCACGGAGATCCCGGCCGAGTGGCCCGCCCCCTACCGGGAGATCGTCCAGAAGCGCATCGACGCGATCGAGTCGAACCGCCAGATCGGCATGGTGGAGCGCCCCGAGTACAAGCGGCGCTGGGCCACCGAGGGCTGGGACGCGCTTCAGGAGAAGGCGCTGCGCTCCTGGTTGCTCAACCGCATGGAGGACCGCGCCCTCTGGTTCGACGCGGAGGGCGGCCCGCTGATCCGCACCCTCAACCAGCTGGTCCACGATCTCGAGCAGGACGAGGACTTCGTTGCGGTCGCCGAGCTCTTCGCGCCGGGACAGGAGTTCGCGAAGACGGTCGCCGCTCTCCTCTCCACCGAGCACGTACCGGCCGTCGCCGCCCTCCGCTACAAGCCCTCCGGCCTGGACAAGCGCACCGACTGGGAGCGGGCCTGGGAGGAGCAGCGCAAGGAAGACGCCGAGCAGGACTTCATCGCCAAGAAGAAGATCCGCGACGCGATCCCGGTGCCACGGCCCTACACCAGCGCGGACTTCCTCCGCAGCTCCTACTGGAGTCTGCGCGGCAAGCTGGACGTGCCCAAGGAGCGCTTCATTTCCTACGGCACCGAGAACGTCCAGTCCCCGCCCCTCTACGGCTGGGCCGGCTGGGACCACCTCCAGCAGGCCGAGGCGCTGATCGGCCACCTCCACGCCCATGGGCACGAGATGTCGGACGAGGAGTGGCCGCCGCTGCTCGCCGCCCTCCTCGAACTGCAGCTGTGGCTGGACCAGTGGCACGGCGAGATCGACCCGGCGTACGGCACCTCGCCCGCCGCCGACGCGCTTGCGCAGCGCCGCTCCCTTCAGGGGGACCGTCACCTCACCGACGAGGACCTGAAGGCGTGGCGGCCGCCCGCCGCCCGTCGCGGACGCGGGGCGAGCGCGAAGACAGCCAAGAGCACCAAGAGCACGACGAAGACCACGAAGGAGTCCTGACACCGATGGCCGCCCCTGCGCGACAGAGCACGGCACCGCTGCTCAAGGACCTGATGGACCTGCCGGTGTCCGTCTCCACGTCTTCCTACGTGCTCAAGCTGTCGGAGGCGGTCACCGAGGAGGGGGCCCGGAAGGCCCTGGACGACTACGTCGTCACCGGTGAGCTGCTGCGGAACTTCCGCGACGCCCTCAACATGATCTCGACCGCGCTGGAGACGCAGAGCTCCAAGGCGGCGTATCTGCACGGCTCGTTCGGTGCCGGTAAGTCGCACTTCATGGCCGTACTGCATGCGCTGCTGTCCAACAGCGAGGCGGCCCGGGCCCGGCAGGAGTTCGACCCGCTGTACCAGGAGTTCGAGTGGCTGCGGACGGGCGGCAAGAACTTCCTGCTCGTCCCGTACCACATGCTGAACGCCGAGAGCCTGGAGCACAGGGTGCTGGGCGGCTACGTCGAGTGGGTGGCCAAGGTCCGGCCCGGCTGCTCCACCCCCCGCGTCTACCGCACCGACGCCCTCTTCGACCAACTCCGGGATCTGAAGCGGGACTTCGGGGACGAGCAGTTCCTCGCCCAGCTCAACGCGGGCGCCTCGGGGGAGGTCGACGAGTGGGGCAACCCCGCCGCGTTCTGGACCGCTGAGCGGCTCGAAACCGCGCTGAACGCGGCCGAGGTCCACGACAAGAACGTGCGGCTCGACGTGCAGAACCCCACCACCCCGGCGGAGCTGCGCGCGCGTCTTACCGAGGACGCGTTGCAGAGCGTGGCCCGCGGGTACGCCAGGATCGCGGCGCAGGCGGACGGGTTCATCCCGCTCGACGAGGGCCTTTCCGTGATTGCCGAGCATGCCAAGTCCCTCGGCTACGACGGGCTGGTGCTCTTCCTCGACGAGCTGATGCTGTGGCTCACGATGATGATGCAGGAGGAGAAGCAGGTTCTGCGCGAGTCCGCGAAGTTCACCAACTTCGTGGAGGGCGGCGACAGCCGGCGCGCCATCCCGATCATCTCCTTCATCGCCCGCCAGCGCGACCTGCGGGAGATCACCGGCGAGGAGATGCACGGCACCGGTGAGGCGGCCATGCAGCAGAACCTCAACTACGCCTCCGGCCGCTTCGACTCCATCAAGCTGGAGGACCGCAACCTGCCGGAGATCGCCCACGAGCGGCTGCTCAGGCCGCGCTCGGACGAGGCCCGGCAGGAGATCCAGGCCGGGCTCGACCGGCTGCTGGCCGCCAACCCCGGTGCGGTGCGCGACACCTGGCTCGGTGACGACAAGGCCCTGGTGGGTGCGGGCGAGGAGCCGCTGCGCAAGGCGTACCCGTTCACGCCCGCGTTCATGGACGCGCTGGTCAAGATCTCCTCGGCGCTGCAGCGCAACCGTACCGGTATGAAGCTGATGGGCGAGATCCTCGCCGACCAGCGCAACCGGCTGCGCCTGGGTGACCTGGTGTGCCTCGGTGACCTCTACCCCTACCTGGGCAAGGGCGGCAACAAGCCCTTCCAGGACGCGACCCGAGTGGTGTTCGAGTCGGCCGAGCGGCTCTACAACACCAAACTCCGGCCGTACCTGATGACCACCCATGACGTCAGCGAGGAGGAGATCGACGCCTACGCGCGCGACCCCGACTCCGTGCCTGCCGAGAGGCGGCCGTCGCTGGAGGCGTTCACCGGGGACGACCGGATCATGCGGACCCTCCTGCTGTCCGCGCTGGCTCCCGGGGCGGTGTCCTTGCAGAACCTCACCGTGGAGCGGCTCCTCGCCCTGAACCACGGCTCGATCAAGAGCCGGTTCAAGGGGGGCGCGGTCCAGGCCCTGGACGGCAAGCTCCAGCAGTGGGCGGGCAAGTTCGCCGAGATCAAGGTCAGCGGTTCCGGCGCCCAGGCCTCCGTGCTGCTCGAACTGACCGACATCGACCTCGATTCGATCCTCGCCAACGCCAACACTTACACCCAGACCCGCTTCCAGCGTGACCTGGCCGAACGGATCCTCCGCCGGCTGCTCGGCACCACCCCGCGCACGGGCTACGACGAACTCGCCCTCGTGTGGAAGGGATCGCCCCGCACGCTCGAGGTGAACTTCGCGAACGTCCGCGACAAGGACCGGGTCGGCGACGAGCAGCTCAAGCCTGCCACCGACGGGCTGTGGCGGATCGTCGTCGACTACCCGTTCGACGACGGCAACTACGGGCCGCGCGAGGACGCCATGCGAATCGAGGGCCTGCGGGCGCAGGCCGGCCCTGACGGTCCCGCCCGCACCCTCGCCTGGCTGCCCACCCACCTGTCCCAGCAGGCGCGCGACAGCTTCCGGCGGCTCACCGTCATCGACAGCGTCCTCTCCGACGAGGACCGCTTCCACGGAACCTTCGCCAAGCACCTCAGCCAGGACAAGCGGGTACGCGCCTGGCAGCTGCTCGAAGCCCAGCGCGACACCCTTACGCGGGAGGCGGAGAAGGCGTTCAAGCAGGCGTACGGACTGGCCGATAAGAAGGAGACCGAGGTCCAGCTGGGCTTCGAGGACCACCTCGACCCCGTGCATCCGGTGCCCGGCCTGTCCCTTCCGATCGGCGCCTCCTTCGAGAAGGCCGTCCGGCTCATCGCCGCCCGCCTGCTGGAGTGCCAGTTCCCGGCCCACCCGCAGCTCGATCCGGAGAACACCGGCAGGGCGATCACCACGTCCGACGCGAAGAAGGTGTACGAGCTGGTGCGGCGGGCCGCGCTCGCCCGCGACCGGCGGGTGGAGGTGCCCTCCGGTGAGCGCAAACTGATGACGCGGCTGGCGCAGCCCCTGCTGCTGGGCACCATGGGTGAGGCGTACTTCGAACTGTCCTCGCACTGGACGGACTTCTTCGACGACCAGGCCCGCGCCGACGAACTGTCCGCGGGCGACGACCTGACATACGTACGCCTGACGGACTGGCTCGACCGGCCCGAGCCGCGTGGGCTGCACGAGACGGCCCGGCAGCTCGTGATCGCCGGGTTCGCCGAGATCGCCGACCGGGTGTGGGTGCGGGGCGGTGCCGTCCAGGACGTCTCGCTCGCCTTCGCGACCCGTGCCGGAGACGCCCTGCGCACCCAGCCCCGGCCCTCGGAGCCCGACTGGGAGGAGGCACTCGACCGCTACGAGTCCCTCTTCGGGGAGAAGCCCAAGTCCCGGCTCTACCGCGGGCAGATCATCAACCAGTTCGCCACGGCGGTGCGCGAGCAGGCGCGGGCGTGCGACGAGGCCGCCGGTGAGCTGGTGCGCCGGCTGGAGGACGCCCAGGGGAAGCTGGGCCTCGACGAGTCGGACCCGGCCGGGCGGCTCGCTCTCGCCCGCCGGTCCCTGGCTCTGGTCAAGCAGCTCATCGACACCGCCGAGGCCGGCTCGGCCGCAGCCCGCCGCACGGTCGAGACCCTCGCGGGCTTCGACCTGCGGGGTGTCTCGCCCCTGCGCTACGGCACGTCGCTCGCGCAGGCCCGCAAGGTCGCCTCGGCGCTCGCCGAGGCCAACGCCGACTGGGACACCCTGGAACTCGCCGAGGGCCTCGGTCCGGAGGGCCACTCCATCCTGGAGCGGCTGAAGGCCGCCGCTCGCAGCGACCAGCAGACGGCTGACCTGGCGGGTGCCCTCGAGAGGGCCCGACGCGAGGTGATCGCCCTGCTGAAGGCACGCCAGACACCGCCCACCCCGCCCGAGCAGCAGCCTCCCGGTCCCTCCGGCCCCGACGACATCTCCCTCAAGGGGGACGACGCCGAGCCGTCCGTGCCGTCCACCCACACGGCCACCCCGGGTTCCGGCGGTGTGCGGCGGGCCGGCGGCGGGCGTACCAAGGCCCGGGCCGCCGCGGCCCAGTTCGCCGCCGAGATCCAGGCCCTCGCCGAGGCACAGCCCGACGCCGAGATCGAGATCACCTGGCGGATGGTGGGCGAGTGACCACCGCGACTACAGCCGCCTGCCTGGCCCGGCTCACGCCCGCGCTGCTCGTCCAGTACCTGTCCGCCCGACCCGGACTGGACGGGCGTACCCGTGCCGTCGTCCTGCTCCGCGCCCAGCCCGAGTGGGACGGACCCGACACGCTCACCTACGGCGGCGGGCAGCGGGCCACCGTCGCCGCCGCTCCCTCGCCGCTCGCCGTGCACGAGCAGATCATCGGCCATCTCCACAGTGCCGGGGACGGGTCCGGCCCCCGTGTCCTCGTCGTACTCACCGACTGCGAGGAGGCCACGCTCGACCCCGGTCTTCTCGCTCGCGTGTGGCACAACGGCGTCCGCAGCGTGGACAACTGGGAAGTCGTACGCACCTCCTTCGGGGCCGGTGCCGTGGACCACCGGCTGCAGGTCTCCGACGGAGGCTGGGCCGCCGAGGCCCTGCTGGAGGCGGCACCGCTCGACCGCTGGCCGAAGATCGCGGGCGGCACGCTCACCCGCGACCACGCCCTCGCCCAGCTCGCCCAGCGGCGCCTCGGCCTCGGCCGGTACGCGGACGCGGCGGACGAGACACAAGACGTCGCGGACGACCGTATCGGCCTCACGGCTCTGCTGCGGTGGGCCGTGCGGCCCGGAGCCGCCGAACGGTTCCTCGCCCTGCGCGACGCCGAACGCGACGGCCTGGCCGGGTTCCTCTGCGAGAAGGGCCAGGCCGGACCAGCCGCCACCATCCTCTTCGGCCTCATCAGCGAGGGGCACGGCACCGACGCACTCGCCTACGGTCTGGTCGCCGCCGCGCTGTGGAGCCACACCGCTTCTCCCGGCCCCGAGGTGTACCGGGCCCGTGGCCGGGCCGAGCTGTGGGCGGGCGGCCAGGGGGGCGTCCTCTCGCCCGAGGAGTCCGACGTGCACTTCGCCCAGTACGGCACGGTGGCCGAAGCGACGGTGGACACGCTCGTCGCCCGTGAGGACCGGCGTGTGCTCACCCCGCTGCTGCAGCGCGCCGATGTTCTCGCCCGCCAGTTCGGGGCCGAACAGGCCGCGGCCGTAAGTCTGTTCCTCCCCATCAGCTTCGAGGCGCGCGCGGCCGATGCCGGCGCCGCCCTGGCCACCGGCGATCCGGACCGCATCGCACAGGCCGTGGGCGCGTGGGGCGAACACCGGCACGCGGGTCGCCCGGAGGGTCGCGCCCGCGTCGAGCGCGCCCGCATGGCACAGCGGCTTGCCGCTTGGCTGACCGGTCCGACAGAGCAGCCGCAGTCCGTGGAGGACTGGTTGAGGCTGCAGATCACCGACACCGCCTGGGCCGACCTCGCCCTCGACCGCATAGAGGCGGGAGGCGAGGACGTTCCCGCCCTGCGGGACGCGTACGACCGGCTCGGGGAGCAGGTCCGCGAACGCAGGCGCGAGATGGACCATGCCTTCGCCCAGCGGCTCGCAGCCTTCACGGAGGGCGGTGGCGCACCCGGTGACCTGCTCACCGTCGAGGACTTCCTCGACCGCGTCGCCGCCCCCGCGGCCAGGGCCAAGGACCGGCGCCGCCTGCTGATCGTCGTCGTCGACGGCATGACCTCCGCCATCGCCGCCGAGCTCGGGCAGGAGCTGCGCGAGCGCTTCAGCGAGTACGACCCGTTCCCGGAGGCGACGGGAGGCCCGCGGCGCCGTGCTGTGGCCGCCGCACTGCCCAGCGTCACCGCCGTCAGCCGCACCAGCCTGTTCGCCGGGCGGCTGCTGCGCGGCGCGCAGGCCGACGAGAAGCGGCTGTTCCGTCAGCACCCATTCGCCGGTCCCGGGCGCGCGGCGGCCGTCTTCCACAAGGACGACCTGCGCGCCGAGCGCACCGGGAGCCCCTTCAGCGCACCACTGGAGGCCGCTCTGCACGACGGGCGCACCCACGTCGCGGTGGTCCTGAACACCATCGACGACCGGCTCGCCAAGGAACAGCGCCTGGGCGCGACCCGATGGTCCGTCGACGAGATCGGCTTCCTCGGCGAGCTCCTCGACACCGCCGCCGCCGAGGGCATGGCCGTCCTGCT
Source organism: Streptomyces sp. NPDC051207 (assembly GCF_040682395.1). Lineage (NCBI taxonomy): Bacteria > Bacillati > Actinomycetota > Actinomycetes > Kitasatosporales > Streptomycetaceae > Streptomyces > Streptomyces sp. NPDC051207. The sequence continues at coordinate 193,757 of NZ_JBFBAX010000007.1, forward strand.
CCTCTCCGACCACGGGCACGTCGTCGACCGGCGCGACCGCCGGGTCTCCGTGCCCGAAGCTGCGGACCGCTACCGCCCGTACACCGAGGGAGAGCTGGACGAGCGGGAGATCCGGTTGCGCGGATCTCGTGTGGTCGCGCCCGAGCCCGGGGGAGCGGTCATCGCCCTGTGGGACGCCGACTCCCGCTACACCGGGCGCAAAGCCGGCTACCACGGCGGCGCGTCCCTCGCCGAGATCGCCATTCCGCTCCAGGCCTACCTGCCGTTCGGCGCCACGCCGCCCGAAGGATGGCGGGAACTCGGTGATCCCGCTCCCCACTGGTGGTCGCTCGACCATGTGGCTGAAAAAGCCCCTGCTGCCCCGGCTCCTTCCGCGGACCCGGCCGCGGCGCCCGCTCCGGCACGTCGCCGCCCCTCGAAGTCGAAGCAGGTCACCCAGGAGGAGAGCCTGTTCGCCGAGCCCGCCGTTCAGGCCGAAACGGCCCCTGCCGTGCCCGTCCGGCAGGCCGAGCCCGCCGTGCCGTCCGATCCCCGTACCGCGCTCGTGGACGCGCTGATGTCGTCGGAGATCTTCGAGGCACAGCTGAAGCTCGTGGGCCGCACGGTGGACCTGGACAAGGTGCGCGCCGCCGTACAGGAACTGCTCGCGTCGAGGACGTTGCCGCTCACGGCTCTGGCACAGCGTGCCGGGGAGCGGCCCGTGCGCGCTGCCGGGTTCGCCGCGGTACTGCGGCAGCTCCTCAACCACGACGGCGAACAGGTGCTGGAGATCCTGCCGGACAACCGTACGCTCCGGCTCAACGAGCCGTTGCTGAAAGCTCAGTTCGGCCTCTGAGTGGGGGCGGTCGCGTCGTCCCGTTCGGAGGCGGAGCCGAGCGGGACAGTGACCGTGGGAAACTGGCAGGGTGAGTGAACAGCCCTCCTCCGCATCCTCCGCCTCCGGCGTCACGGTGTCGCCCGCGCGGCGGCGGGCCGTCGTCGACGCGCTGCGGCGCGGAGCCGTCCCCGACAGCGGTCTCGATCTCCTCGCCACGGGACTCGACCGGTTCGAGGCGGCCGTGGACGGCGAGCTCGACGCCGTGGCCGCGGGCGGATCCGCCTTCAAGGCCGTCCGTGGCGAGTACGGCAGCGGCAAGACCTTCTTCGCCCGCTGGCTCGGCGAACGTGCCAAGCGCCGCGGCTTCGCCGTCGCGGAGGTACAGGTGTCGGAGACCGAGACGCCCCTGCACCGGCTGGAGACCGTCTACCGCCGGGCCACCGAGCGCCTGGCCACCGCGAGTTTCCAGCCGTCGGCCCTCCGGCCCGTGGTCGACGCGTGGTTCTACGCGCTCGAAGAGGACGCCCTTGCCGCCGGCGCCGACGACTCCCGGCTGGAGCAGGCCGTCGCGAAGCTCCTCGACGACCGCCTTTCGGAGGTCTCCCGCGGCGCCCCCGGATTCGCCGCCGCACTGCGCGGCTACCACTCCGCGCTGGGCGCGGACGACGAGGCCACCGCTGCGGCCGTTCTCGCTTGGCTCGGCGGCGAGCCGCATGTGGCGGCCGCCGCCAAGCGCGCTGCGGGGGTACGCGGCGACCTCGACCACTTCGGCGCCCTCGGTTTCCTTCAAGGGCTGCTCGCCGTTCTGCGCGACAGCGGACACCCTGGCCTCCTCCTTGTGCTCGACGAGGTGGAAACCCTGCAGCGCGTGCGCTCCGACGCCCGGGACAAGGCGCTCAACGCCCTTCGGCAGCTGATCGACGAGGTCCACTCCGGCCGATTCCCCGGCCTCTACCTGGTGATCACCGGAACTCCCGCGTTCTACGACGGCCCGCAGGGCGTACAGCGTCTCGCGCCCCTGGCTCAACGCCTGGCCACCGACTTCTCCACGGACCCACGCTTCGACAACCCCAGGGCCGTGCAACTCCGTCTTCCCGGCTTCCAGCTGGAGACGCTGACCGAACTCGGCCGCAAGATCCGCGACCTGTACGCGACAGGCAGCACCGACCCGGAGCGGGTGCGCTCCGTCGCCGACGACGCGTACGTGGCCGACCTGGCCCACGCCGTCGGCGGAGCCCTGGGCGGCAAGGTCGGCGTCGCCCCCCGCCTCTATCTGAAGAAGCTCGTCGGCGACGTCCTCGACCGCATCGACCAGTTCCCCGACTTCGATCCTCGCGTTTACTACCGCCTCACCGTCGACCGCACCGAACTCACCCACGCCGAGCGCCACGCCGCCACCCTTCCGGTTGCCCCCGCAGCCTCGGCCGACGAGGTGGAGCTCGACCTGTGAGCGTGAGCGGAACAGCGGACGCCGACCCTGTCGACCGGCTTGATCCAGTCCTCCTCCACCACATCGTCAACACCCTCGGCTGGCCCGGCCTCAGGCCCCTGCAGTCCTCCGCGATCGGACCGCTCCTCGACGGCGAGGACGCCGTACTGCTGGCGCCAACAGCAGGCGGCAAGACCGAGGCCGCCGCATTCCCCCTCCTCACTGCCATGGCCCGGAACGGCTGGTCCGGCACCTCGGTTCTCTACCTCACGCCTCTACGCGCCCTGCTCAACAACCTCCAGCCACGCCTGCACGCCTATGCCCAGTGGCTGGGACGCACGGCTGCGCTCTGGCACGGGGACACGGCCGAGGGCGAACGGCGACGTCTGCGCCGCGAGCCGCCGGACATCCTTCTCACGACACCGGAATCCCTCGAAGCACAGCTCATCAGCGTCAAGACCGATCACGCCCTGCTGCTCGGCGGGGTCCGGGCGGTCGTCGTGGACGAGGTGCACGCCTTCGCCGGGGACGACCGCGGCTGGCACCTGCTGGCGGTCCTGGAACGACTCCAGCGGCTGACCGGCCGGCGGTTGCAGCGCATCGGCCTGTCCGCCACGGTCGGTAACCCGAACGAACTCCTCGCCTGGCTACAAGGCTCAGGTCGCGGTCGAACGCCCGGCCAGGTCATCGCCCCCGGCGTCGACACCGGCCCCATAGCCACGACGGCGGAACCTCAGCCGCACGCAGCTGAACCCCCGCCCGGTGACATCGAGTTGGACTATGTCGGCTCGCTGCCGAACGCAGCCACCGTCATCTCCGCCCTCCACCGGGGCGAGAAGCGCCTCGTCTTCTGCGAGTCCCGCCGGCAGGTCGAAGAGCTCGGGCAGGCACTGCGAGCACGCGGCGTGACCGTCTTCCTCTCGCACTCGTCGCTCTCGGCAGCCGAGCGTCAACGCTCCGAGGAAGCCTTTGCGCAGGCACGCGACTGCGTGATCGTCGCCACCTCCACGCTCGAACTCGGCATCGATGTCGGCGACCTCGACCGGGTGATCCAGATCGACTCTCCCGCGACCGTCGCGTCCTTCCTGCAGCGCCTCGGCCGTACCGGACGCCGGTCCGACAGCACGCGCAACTGTCTCTTCCTTGCCACCTCCCACGACAGCCTCCTCCAGGCAGCCGGGCTGCTGACCCTGTGGGGCAGGCACTGGGTGGAGCCGGTCGCCGCACCGCCGGGACCGCAACACCTCGTCGCCCAGCAGTTGCTCGCCGTCGCCCTCCAGCGCCACAAGCTGCCTGCCGCGGACTGGCACGAGGAGTGGAACGGCCTCGCTCCCTTCGACGGATCTGCCCGGCCTGTCCTCGATCACCTCCTCACCGAAGGCTTCCTGGAACAGGACAGCGGCATCTACTTCATCGGCGAACAGGCCGAGAAGCGCTTCGGCAGGCGGCACTTCATGGACCTCACCGCGTCGTTCACCGCACCGCCCCAGTTCACAGTCCTGCACGGACGTACGGAGATCGGGCACACAGACCCGGCTCTGCTGGTCGAGGAACACGAGGGGCCCCTTCGGTTGCTGCTCGCCGGACGCAGCTGGCACGTGACGTATGTGGACTGGCGACGGCATCGGGTCTTCGTCGAGGCCGCCGAGTCGGGCGGGGTCGCCAAGTGGCAGACCGGCACCGTCCGCGGCCTGTCGTACCGGCTTGCCCAGGCGATGCGCGAGGTGCTGCTCGGCGCCGACCCCGCGGTTGGTCTCACCCGGCGCGCACAGGCCGGTCTCGTGGAACTACGGGAAACCGAATGCCGGTTCGCTCACCCGGAGGCGACCTTGATCACCCGCAGCGGACGCGACGTACGGTGGTGGACCTGGGCCGGTTTCCGCGCGAACGCGACCCTCACGGCGTGGCTGGCCGGCGCGGTCGACCCGCTGCAGCGGCCTGCGGACTCCTACGTCCGGCTCCGCCACGACCTGACCCGCGAGGAGTGGAACCAGGCGCGAAGCACGCCGCGGAGGGAGGAGCTCCCGCAGGTCTCTGCGGCCGCCGTACGTGGCCTCAAGTTCTCCGCAGCGCTCCCCGATGACCTCGCCGCCAGCGTGCTGGCCGCTCGCCTTGCCGACACGGATGGGGCCGATGCTGTGCTGTCCCAACGTACGCGCTGGGAGAGTGAACCGGTCTGACAACGGCGCCGAACCTGGCACGCAGCACACCCGGTGACTGGATTGCGCCCTTTCGGTGCGCATCACCCCAGCTCACGCTGGTTCCACACCGTCGCGGGGCAGTGTGGAGGGGGCCGCCATGTCCGGACCGCTGTACGTGCCAGTCCTTCCAGTGCGCGCCCATGCCGTGGCAGCGATCAAGGGCTTGGCCCCAGGGATCCGTGATCGGGTGGCCCCGGTGTGGACGCTGCCGATCATCGTGGGCGAGGACGCCGGTCAGCTCGAAGTGGCGGTGGACAAGGAGCTGAGGCGCATCGCGAGCGTCCACAAGTACACGGCGTCATGGCTGGATGCGCCGTACGCTGCCCTCGACGAGGCCCCCTACGGACATCTGCTCCCTTTCTACTGGTCACACGCGGCGCTTCGACCCGTCACCGATCCGGCCCTTCCCCCGTCCCACCAGGCTGTGGCCATGGAGTGTGCCGGTGAGGGCGGTGGCGGCCTCGGAATCCGCATACGCTTGCCCGGCGCCTGGAACGACGAACTCGCCGAGCGCACAAGGGCGCTGCTGGCGCGAGTGGATCCCGACGTGCCCGTGGATCTCCTCCTCGACCTTCACACCGTCCTGCCCATCCACCCCGACGCGGCCAAGGAAGCACTGCGCGCACTCGACATGCTGGTTCCACTCGCCGTATGGCGCACGATCGCCCTGATGGCGGGCGGCTTCCCGGACGAGGTCGACAGGGTGCTCGACCGAGACCGGGGCGAGGCCGAGCGGGCGGACTGGGACACCTGGCACGAGTTACGGGCGAGTCGGCGATCCTACGCGCAGTTCGTCCGCTACGGCGACTACGGCATCCTCGCCGCACGCAACCTGGCGCGATCGGCGGACGATACCGACCGGTCTCCCTACGGATTACTGCGGTACACGACGGAACGCACCTTCCTGCTCGCAAGGTTCTGGGCCGAGAAGCGGGGCGAGACAGGAGCCACCCGCGAGGCGGCTCGTTGGATCACCGGATTCCCCGACTTCCGTGGCTCGGGTGCGAGTACGGGCGACCGCTGGTACGAACAGTGCGCCCGCACCACGGACGCCAAGGGCACGGGCAACGGTGGGACGTGGAACACCATGGGGAACATCCAGCACATGACCTATGTGGTCCGTTGCTTGTCCCGGTTGGCTGACTGACCGCGACGCGACGCCGGGAACTCTCAGAGGCCGCTCAGCGATTCCCGCAGATCGTGCGTGAACGCCTGCCAGGATGCGAGCTGCTGGACCGGCCCTTCGCGATCCAGCATCTGCAGCAGTCGTGCTCGATTCTCTGGGAAGCGCCTTTGGAGCTTCTCCAAGCGGCGCCCTTTCTCCTCGCTGGCAGTAGCGATTGCCTGCTTGAGGAGTGCCTTGGGGTCTGGCACCGACTCGACCCGGGCCGGCTTTGGGAGGTCGAGTGCCACCTTGCCATTGGGGTTCCCGCCACTTCGCGGATAGCCGCCTGGTTCAGAAGCAGCCAGGCTTCCAGCATCCGTACCGGGATAACGGGCACGTGTGCCAGGCCAGGGCTCACCTCATTGACCGCTTCGGCGATCTCACTGCGCCGCCGCTCCGGGGGGTTGCCGTCGGAGTCGCGGTGGATGATGACGAGGTCGTACACCTGCCCCTCGTCGCTGAGCCACTGTGCGGCGCGCAGCTTGTCCCTGACAGAGTGGCCCGGCTTGTTCGGGAGGCGGTTCAGATCGGGAGGCGTCACAAGGATCTCGCGGTCCATTTCTGCCCCGATCTCCTCGATGTGATCGCGCAGGCCAATGTCGCTGGACCCTTCACAGAGATAGAGGGCGTGAATAATCACGAGGTGCTCCCCGCGAGAGTCAGCCGGGCTTCTGGCGGAGATGTGAGGTAAGCGAGGATGTCAGCCTTCGTCCCGTAGCCCTTCTCGGCACCGCCCGCCCGCCAGGTGCTGGCGAGGGGCCGCAACCGCAGACCGCGTGCGGCCTTGCCCATACCCCGGGGGATGCTCGCGGTATCGGCGATCAGCAGGTCGAAATCGTCCACGAGCTGGACGACACCCGGGGAGTGGGTGTTGATAAGGACTTGTCGGAAGGGGTTGTCCTCGTCCACCGGTACGGAAGGATCCACCGCCAAATCGCGCACCAGGTTCACCATGGCGGAGAGATTGGCCGGGTGAATGCCATTCTCCGGCTCCTCCATACACAGCAGCCCGTGTGCCTGTGGGTCCTCGAGCAGTACGCACAGGGCCAGGAAGCGCAGGGTTCCCTCCGACAGGCTGCGCGCCGGGAGTACCATTCCGTCGATCTCATGGAGCTTGATGGTCAGCAGCTCGCGTGTGTCGTCCGCTTCGACGTGCAGCGTCTTGACGTGCAGTCCGGACAGATCCGACAGGCGCCCCGCGACCCGGGAGTAGACCCGGGCGGGGTCGTCCGGGAACTTCTTCCGCGCGATCCGGTCCAGGCTCCGTGGCAGATGCAGGCCATCGGGCTGCATCTCGCTGGGATCGCGGTAGTTGTCGGACGTGCGCAGGGCTGAGGGTTCGAGGGCGAGCCGGCGCCACGACTGCATTTCCCGCCTGGCTGCCAGGATGGTTGGATCGTCGTTCAGATTGATGGTGGAGAGCAGGGTCTTGGCCGCCCGGCTTGCGGGTGCCGGACGTGGCTGCCCCTTGCGGCCGCCGTCGGCGTGAACGCGGATGACGGCGCCCGCCTCAAGAGACGTGGAGATGTAGGGGGCGGATCTGCGACCACGGACGACGGTGCTTCGGAAGTCTTTGGTGTGCGGGAACCGAAGATGTGAGGCGGCCTCACTCGACCTGATCTGATTGAGGTCCTCGCGGAGCAACGTCAGCCTGCCGCTCCGCTCACCGCCCTGAGGCGGCTGGTACCCGAGGTGAAGCTCGTAGCGGAGGAAAGTGGACGTCGGTTCGGCAAGGCGGCCGAAGTCGTCCTCGACCTCGCCCGGGACGATCATCTCCGCGGCAAACTCCATCCGGTGTTCGTCGTCCGAGTAGCCGTTCCAGAACAGGTCGCGCGCGTCGCCGTGCAGTGCGCCATGGGTCCCGCGTACGGCCTGGGCGGCCTCGATCATGGAGTGGTCGGCGAGCAGGCTCAGGAACTGGATGGCGTCAAAGACGTTGGACTTTCCGGTGCCGTTCTCCCCCGCGATGCAGGTGAAGGGGCCGAACTCGACCGTGAGGTCGAGCAGGTTCTTGAATCCACTGACTTCGAGTCTTGTCAGCATGTGTCCCCTCGGCGGTCCGGCGCGCACAGGAATCATAGAGCGCCGGGCAGTGACGGACGGTACGCGTCAGGCCAGTGGCGGGCGACGGAATCGGGGTGGCGGCCCCAAGAGCTGGCAAGATGTGTCCGACAGGACAGTGGACCGTGAAATCGCCGACGTAGGGAGGAGTGGTCGCCGCGGTGCCTCCGACTCGCGGAGCCGATACGGGGACGCCCTCGCTGGACAGGCAGGCGCTCCTTGTTGGTCTGCGCAAGCAGGTCCGGACCCTGGAGGCGGATCTTCGTGAGCGCAGCGACAATATCGATCAGTATCGCGACCGGCTGCGGGGCGCATACGAGCAGGAGAGAGCCGTCGGCCGTACCAGCGCCACGTATGGCGCCTGGCGTGACGAGCACATCATGCAGGCCGCGGTCGCCTGGGTGCTGGGCACAGTGTTCGTGCGCTACTGCGAGGACAACGACCTGATCGCCCGGCCGTTCATCGCGGGGCCGGGAGAGCGCCTGGCAGAGGCGGAGGAACGGCAGAGCACGTGCCTGGCGCAGCAGGATGGGGCACAGGACCGGGACTGGCTGGGCGAGGCGTTCGTGCATCTTGCGCGTTCCCACCCGGTAATGGGCCGAATTTTCGCCCGCGAGCACAATCCCCTCTGGCAGCTGTCACCTTCTCCGCGGGCCGCGACCGGCCTGGTCGAGTTCTGGCGGCAGCGAGACGAGGACGGCTCCCTCCGATTCGATTTCAGCGACCCGCAACTCGACACCCGCTTTCTCGGAGACTTGTACCAGGACATCAGCGAGGCGGCGCGACAGGCCTACGCGCTCGTTCCGACTCCGGAATTCATCGAGGAATTCATCCTGGACCTCACCGTGGATCCGGCTATCGCGGATTTCGGCCTCAAGGGTTTTCGAACGATCGACCCGGCCTGCGGCTCTGGAGCGTTCCTCCTCGGAATCTTCGGACGGCTGCTGAACGCCTGGCGGGCGGTTGAGCCCGGTACTCCGAACGATGAGCTGATCCGCCGCGCCCTGGAATCGGTCCACGGCTGCGATGTGAACGCGTTCGCCGTAAACATCACCAGATTCAGGCTGCTGATGGCCGCCGCAAAGGCCAGCGGTCGACGGATGCTGGGCCAGGTGCCGGGTCAGGTGGTCAACGTCGCGGTGGGGGATGCACTGCTGGAAGGCCGCGGCGCGCCCGGCGGGCCGCCGCGTGTGATCGGAGACGTTGCCGACTTCTCTGCCTCCTGTGACCTCCTCGGGATGAATTCCTACCACGTCGTGGTGGGCGAACCTCCCTTCATTTTCGTGAGTGACGAAGCGAGAAGAGCCGAATACAGGGAGTCCTATAAAGTGGCTTCGGGGGTATTTCCGCTCTCACTTCTCTTCGTGGAGCGCATGTTCCAGCTGGCGGTGACCAAGAATGAAGGAACGTCCGGCGGGTATGTCGGGCAGTACACATCCAGCTCCTTCACGAACCGGGCCTTCGGTGAGAAGCTGATCGAAATTTCCTGCCCCGCGTCGGACTGACGCACGTCATCGACACCTCGGGTGCCTATGTGCCGGGCCACGGAACACCGACCCTGATTCTTGTCGGCCGGAATGACCCGACCATGCGTGATGCCCCGGTGCGGGTGGTGTTCAGCGTGCACGGTGAGCCCGGGCAACCGGAGCACCCGGCCCAGGGAATCGTGTGGCGGTCGATCCTCGACCAGATTGACCTGCCCGGCAGCACCTCGGAATGGGTGAGTGTCGAGGACGAACCCCGTCACCGTTTTTCCCGCTTCCCGTGGACCATGGTGGGCGGCGGAGCAGCGGATCTCATGGATCAGCTCTCGGGATCCCCGCGGCGACTGGGCGATGTCCTTTCCGGACCGGTCGGAGTGGGCTCCGACCCGGGGGAGCGAGGCGTTTTCGATCTCGGTCGTCCCTGGTTCAACCGGCACCCCGACGCGTCCGGGCTGGGCCTCGGCCTTGTCACGGGTGAAGTCGTGCGGGACTGGCGTGCCGAAGCTGCAACGGAAGTCCTGGCCCCTTATGACGGGGACGGTTCACCGCTTCTCCCGAACCTCAGCAGCTCGTGGGGGCGACACCTCTGGACAATGCGACAGGTACTCCGCACGGCCACCGGACAGCGGGGATCGTCGCAGCGCCGGCCGTGGTGGACCTGGCGGCGTTGGCTCCCCGAGCGTCATCGGAGTCCGCTTATTACATTCGCCGCCGTAGCTACTCACAATCACTTCGCGCAAGTGGACGACGAAACGGCGTTCAGCAGGACCGCACCTGTACTTCGACTGCCGGCCGACGCGAGCGAGGACACATACGTCGGTCTGCTCGGAGTCCTCAACTCGTCCACGGTCTGTTTCTGGCTCAAGCAGACCAGCCCCAGCAAGGGGACCGGTGGGGCGGCTCTCTCCGCGCCGGGCAATGAATGGGCACGTGCGTACAGCTTTGCGCCGAAGTCTCTCCTTCAGCTTCCGCTTCCATCCGACGCTCCTCATGCTCGAGCGCGGGAACTGACCAGGCGGGCCAGGCTTCTTGGTGCCGAAGAGCCGAGCACCGTCCTCGCGGATCGCCGTGAGCCCAGCCGGAGAGTCTTGGACGCGGCAAGAGCCGCATATACGCATATCCGCCATGAGATGGTCGCCCTGCAGGAGGAACTGGACTGGGACGTCTACGGCTCGTATGGACTGCTGTCCGCCGATGAGCGAGCGCGTCTGACCACCTCGCCGGATTTCGAACTCCCTGCGCTGAGGCCAGGGGAGCGCGCGTTCGAGATTGTGTGGGCCCGCAAGGTCGCCGACGGTACGGCCTCGTCGTCCTGGTTCGAGGGGCAGGCCTGGTTCGAGAGGCACGGAGTCAGCCCGGTCACCGACGTCCCGAATCACTGGCCGGCTGCCTACCGGGACGTCGTACAGGCCAGGATCGATGCCATTGAGTCCCACCAGACAATCGCCCTCGTCGAGCGACCTGAGTACAAGCGGCGGTGGGCGACGGAGCCCTGGAAGAAGCGCGAGGAGCGAGCGCTGCGCGCTTGGCTGCTCGATCGTTGCGAGCACGAACAACTGTGGTTCGAGGAGAAGAATGGCGACAAGAGTCCGCATCCCCGAACGATCGGTCAACTGGCCAGTGAACTCGGTGACGATGCCGGAGTCTGTTCCGCAGCCGGGCTCTACGCTGCCGACCACCTGGGGCTGCGGGAGGCCACGCTCGCAGATGTGCTAGCCACGATCCTGGAAGGTGAGCAGGTCCCGTATGCGGCAGCGTTGAGGTACAAGGAGTCGGGACTACGCAAGCGCGCACAGTGGGAGCGGGTCTGGGAGCTTCAGCGCCGCGAGGACCAGACGGGCGAGGCATTGGGGATTCCGGTTCCGCCCAAGTACGTGAGCGCTGATTTTCAACGCGCGTCCTACTGGTCGATCCGAGGCAGGCTGGACATTCCCCGGGAACGTTTCATCTCCTACGCCGATGTCGTCGACGAAGAGGGTGGTCTGTTGCTCGGTTGGTCCGGCTGGAGCGGAACAGATCGTGTTCGCGTTCTGCTGGATTTGGTCAGTGCTATTGGCCGGCAACCAAATCTGAGTATGAGTCGTCTCACCTCTCTCTTGGCCGGAGTGCAGGAACTGCTCCGCTCCATGCACCGGTGGGAGACTCAGGACGAATCGGCGGGCAAGGTAGGCCAAGTCGAGGTGTTCCAACGTCACTTCGAAGACATGCTCAGCGCGTACGGGCTCAGCACCCACGACTTGACCTCCTGGAGACCGCGGCGCTCCACGCTGAAGCATCACGACCGGTGATTTGGGCCATCTCACGGATGCCGACCGGCGGGAACGGCCGGGGCCGTTCCCGCCGGTCGGCAGTAGGCGTCCCCTGCACGGAGGTCGATTCGGTAACTTCTGCACCAGGCTCTCGCTCTCCGCCTCTCTTGCCGCTATCCCCAGCTCACCGATCTGCGCTGGCACGCCAAGGACCTTCCGCGCAAGGTCGCCGAACTACAGACCCGCCCAGGGGCACCGGAGCAACTGCGCTGCCTGGCTGCAGGCACCAACCTGCGCACCGTCACCGACGCACGCAACCTCCAGGCACCGCAAAGGATGCTGGAACCAGGATCTGCCCACCGCGCTGGCTGGCCAGCACTGATCGCGGAGGGCTCGGGGTCCGGCAGGGCGGGCATGGCACGGGTGGATCCCATCTGATGCCGACTGGCGTGTGGCGTTGGCGATCCCCGCTAGGGTTCACATCTCTTCCACAATTGCTCTCGGCGGGGGTCTTGTTCGGGTCGCGGATTGCTGCTCGTCGTGCTTCGGACCCGGCTCGGATCGGGCGTTTCTGGGTGGTCGGGGTGCTGGGCGCGTGTGGATGGGCACCGTGTACTCCGCGGTGGGGAGCGGGGCGAGCGGGTAGCGGTGAAGGCCGTGCACGCTGGGCAGGCCGCAGATGACCAGTTCCGGGCCCGATTCCGGCGCGAGGTGCAGGTTCTGCGGCGAGTGTCAGGTCCGTGTCTGGTGCCGCTGCTGGAGGCCGATCCCGACGCGGACATCCCGTGGCTGGCGACGGCCTACGTACCCGGCTTGACGCTCGCAGAGCACACGGCGGCGCACGGCCCGCTGGCCCGGATCACGGCTGCGACCACGTCACCTCTCGCCCGTTCCGCCGTCACCGAGTCGCAGACCCCGACCGCCGCGGCGTCGTCCGCGCCGACGCAGACCCAGGTGATCACTCTCAGCCCCTGGTCCCCAGGCGGCACCCCGGCAACCGGCATCACCATCACCGACCGGGCCAGCGGCTCTTGCTTCAGGACCGCCGAATCCACGATGCGCACGGAAGCCTGGCGCTGCACCGCCGGAAACCAGATCCTCGACCCCTGTTTCTCCCCAGACTCCAATCCCTCGGACACCAGCGCACTGTGCCTGGACGGAGCCCCCGACCGCATGGTCGAACCGTCGGTCCCCGAGTGCTTTCCCGGCAACAACAACCACATGCCCGGGCGGACCCGACATCGAACCGATAACCCTCGTCCTGACCAACGGCGCCCGCTGCTCGTTCGCCGGTGGCGGCACCGCAACGCTTGCGGGACAACGCCTGAACTACGGCTGCGGCAACGGCGGCTACCTGTACGGCTATCCGAACAAGACCGCCGCCGTGTGGACCATCTCGTACGCCGCTCCCGGCAGCGGAGCCAGCGTCTCCACGCCGATCACGACTGTCTACGAGTAGCGCGCTGACAGCCACGCTGCTGAATCAGCGGATGGTCGCATCGGCGGCTGGATCCGGCTGAGCGGAATCGGTCATGGCTGACTTGCGCTCTTCCGGGCTTGTCCTGCGTTGCCGAGACTCTCGCTTCAGGAAGGTTCGGGGAAGGCGAGATGGCTGTTCAACGTGGACGGAATCTGGCTCGTCGTCGCGGGCGGGCGACAAGAGCAAAGCCGATCGTGCTCGGCGGAGGCGGCCTGCTCATCGTGCTGATGATGTTCTGGTCGGAGGTGTGGCCGTACGTCGTTGGGAGTGTAGTTCTCGGCGGTATCGGAGCTGTGGGCTGGTGGCTGTGGCGCACCGACCGGAAGGTGCGTGCTCGGGACCGCCGTTGGCGCCAGGACGAGGCGGTGAAAGCCGGTCGGCGGACCCTGGCCGAGGTGGATGCGATGACGGGCATTGAATTCGAGGAGTTGGTCGCCGACTTGTGCCGTAGGGACGGGTGTACGGAGGTCCGGCGGGTGGGCGGTTCGCACGACAACGGTGCCGACGTCGTCGGTCGCCTGCCGGACGGCCGGAGGGTGGTGATCCAGTGCAAGCGGTACGCGCCCAGCAACACCATCGCCAGCCGTGAGCTTCGTGATCTGCTGGGTGCCAAGGTCCACTTCCACGCTGACGTGGCGGTGTTTGTGACGACCACCAGGTTCAGCCGTCCCTCCGAGCGGTTTGCGGTGGAGCACGGCATTCTCGCTCTGCACCGCGATCACCTCGGCTTGTGGAACAACGGAGCGTCCCTTCTGGCGCTGAGCCGTGTGAACGGTCGCGGCCAGGGAGACTTCCGTCACCGGGCGCGCTGGAAGCAGGCCTACGGGAAGTGACCGGCGCCCAAAAGCCGTTCACCGGTCAGCGGGTGCTCGTGTCGTACAGTCGCCACGCCGGGTACCGCAGGGCGTGACCGCTTTCTTCGCTGCAGTCCACGAGCCGACGACGGTGCAGCATCAGGCGCAGGTGGCGTGCTTCGTCAGCGCCTTCGTCCGGCCCGCGGTCGAGCAGGACGGCCTGTGGACTGGCAGCGTCGGTTCGTACCAGGACGTCGACGGGGTGGCCGTGGACGCTCTCGCCGAGCGCCGCTGTCGTTCCCGGCTGTGTGGACATGACCTCGTAGAGGCGCAGCAGCAGGCCGTCTCCCGCACGGTCTTCGATGCGCGGTCCGTTCATGGTGGCGGCGTTCAGAAGCTCGGCGGCGACACCGCCCCACTTGCGCCACAGGTTCATGTCGCCGACCACGATGAGGTGGCTGCGGGCGCGGGTGATGGCGACGTTCCAGAGGTTGAGCTGGCGGTGGACCCAGCCGATCGCGCTCTCGTGCATGCCCTCACCGGCGACGAGGGAGAAGACCATGACGTCGCGCTCACCGCCCTGGAAGGTGTGCACGGTGCCGACGCGCACGCGTTGCCGGCCGTATTGCTTCAGTTGTGCGCGGAGTTCGTCGGCTTGGGGCGTGAAGGGGGTGACCACGCCGATCGTGGCTTCGTCGGGGAGTTCCTCCAGCAGGGCACGCACGAAACTGTCCACTTGGCGGATCTCGTCGTGGTTCACCCAGGAGCCGCCGTACGGAGGCCGGGTGGCCCGTCCGGGAACGTGGGACCAGAAGATCGGTTGCCTGGGCAGAGACGGGCGGTCCCGGGTGTCGGTGAGGACCGTCAGCCCCTGGTCGTAGAAGAGTTCGTTGGACACGGCGGCGATGTCCGGGTGGCAGCGGAAGTGCTCGTCGAGGAGGAGGGTGCCTCCCGCGGAGCGCTCGGCAGCGTGGAATGCGGAGTGGCGGCGGTGGGCGAGCCGGTGCTTTTCCAGCCAGCCGGAGCGCAGGCCGGTCTTGCGGCGGATCAGAGCCTCGCGTTCCGGGCTGATCTTTGCGATGTGCGGTAGCTGCATGGCGTCCCCGATGACCAGGGCGCGCCGCGCCCGGAACAGCAGCGGAAGTACGTGCGGGATGGCGCACTGGCTGGCCTCGTCGATGACGACCAGGTCGAACAGGGCGGGGCCGAGCGGGAAGCGCCGAGCGGAAAGGCTCGTGACCGCCCATCCGGGTGCGGCAGGGAACACTTCGCGCACCGCGGCCCAGTCGGTGCGGTTGCTGTCCCTGGCGCTCAGAAGATTGCGGATGCGCTGACGGCCGGCCCGCGCGTTGCTCCGTACGGTGCTCTCCAGCAGAGTGCGCGAGGCCTTCTGCACGCCCACCTCGGCAGCGCCAACCGTCGCAGCCAGCGCGCCGTCATCGACATGGGCGACCTGCGCGTATCCGGTACGCCAGGCTGCTTCCGCAGCAGCGAAGCCGGCCAGAGCGAGGCAGCCTTCTGCCCGGTCCCCTTCGACAGTTTTGAGACCGATCTTGCTCAGGAAGCGGCCGCGCCGCCAGGTGCCGAAGAACCGTGCGTGGGCCAGACGCCGTGCCCGGGCCTCCAGTTGATCCAGGCTTCTTGCTTGCGACAGGACCTCGGTCAGTTCGGTTACGGACCGGCCGAGTTGGGCGGCGTGTTCCTCACGCAGTTGGCCGGCTTGCAGCAGGTCCTTTTCGGTCGCGGTGATCTGGGCGAGGTCGTGGCGGACGCGGTCGAGTTGGCCGCGGGCGATGTCGACGTCCATGGCGGCCGTGGCCACGTTGGGGACGGGTTCCGGCGCGGTGCGCAGGGCGTCCAGGCCTTTGGCCTCGGTTTCGACGTAGTTCCCGGTCTTGGCCTTGGCCGAGCCGGTGCGTATGACACTGCCGGGCACGAGCGTGTCGCAGCGGCGCCAGACCTCGTCCACCGCCTCGTTGTTGTTGGAGGCCACGAGAACGGTCTGGCCGCCCGTCACCGCTGTGGCGACGAGGTTGGCCACGAGCTGGCTCTTTCCGGTGCCGGGAGGTCCGGTGGCGACGGTCAGCCGGCCGGTCATGGCCGAGCGCAGCACGGCGGCTTGGGCCTCGTTGCAGGGCAGCGGCGTCACCAGACGAGCCGGCTCCGGTTCCGACAGGGCCAGTGCGCGGGTGCGTTCCGCCGCGTCGGGCGAGAGGGCGGCGAGTGCTGTCGTCTGGATGCGGTCCGTCTGCTCCGTGATACCGGCGAAGTCGTCCAGGAGCTTCTTCGTGTAGGCGGTGTCGGGCAGGGCTGTGAAGAGCACGGCGGTGTTGCGCGCGCCGTCGCCGGGCGTGTGGATGTCGATGCGCTCGGCAAGCTGATCGGGAAGGAGTTCCTGGACGCACGGGATCTCGAACTCCTCCCTGAGAAGCTTGCTCGCTTCCACGGCCATGCGGTCGTGCTGGCCGCGATGCCAGGTCGGCTGGAAGGTGTCGGCGAGCTGGGCGGCCTCCTCGTCCCCCAGCCAGTCCCGCGCCAGCTGAGGATGCGGCTGGACCGGACCGTAGGGCTTGAGCCGTACCCGGCCGTCTTCGGACACGACCTCCACGCGGCGGATCAGCAAGGGCGCGAACTTCGGGTGATACCAAGGTCGGCCGCCGCGTGGCCCGGTCATGACCACGGCCGGGTAGCCGGCCCACAGTTCGGCCTCCTGCTCGACGGCCGACTCGATCAGCGCGTCTGCCTCCGTCGGGACGGGAATGCAGCCGTCGTCGTCGACATCGCCGGAGAGAAGTCGCTCCGAGCCGGAAAGGCAGACGTACGAAGTGCCGTGGTCGCTGACCGACATCAATGGCGTTTCGGTCTCGTCGGACAGCACGCACTCGCGGTAGTAGTCCAGGAGCTGGTGCCACGTCGGCTGAGACGAGGCGGATTTGCGAGTAGGTGCCTGAACCGATGGCTCGGAGGAAAGGGTGGGGCGACGGGTGAGCGGTGTGAGCAGCGGGGCCGCGCCGAACGGGCAGTCGGCGATGACGATGCGGTCGTCGACGCCATGCGCGAACTTGACCGGCACCTGACGGGCACCCTGGGCGCGCATGCGCCGGTTGACGTAGTGGAAGAGGTCCTCCACCGACACGTCACCCTTACCGTCCTTGCTCACCTTGCCAGTGCGCAGGGCTTCGATGACCTCGGCGGTGAAGGCGGACGGCTGCACCTCGCCGGTGCTGCCTGTGTCGGCGTACGAGTCCTCACCGGCCCGCGACGACGACAGCACGTACACGCCGCGGCTGGTGAGCAGGGGCTGCTCCTGCTCGGCGGACTTCGCGACCGAGTCGGGCTGCCGGTCAGAGGTGCGCAGGCCCACAGCGAAGCCGCCGCTGCGGCAGCAGTCGATCATTACGACCTTCTGCGGCGCCCAGCACTGCTCCAGCTGCTCGTTGACGAAGCCCGCGCTCACCCCCGTTTCCGCGATCCGGTCGAAGTCGGTGTCGGTGGCGATGAAGTGGAACTCCCCGCCGTCCCGCACGAGTCGCGCGCCATGTCCGGACACGTACACCAGGGCCAGTTCGTCCTGCTCACAGGCCTCCAGGAACTCGCTGACGGCCTCCTGCATGTCGGCGGCGCTCAAGTTCTCCCGGGACGTGATGGAGACGAACCCGCCGATGTTGCGGTGTCTGAGGACCTGCTCCATGCCCCAGATGTCCGCCCGCGTGGAGGGTAGCGGCGGGAAGCGGCTGTCGTCGTAGAGCTCATTGCCGATCAGCAGGGCGCGGCGCCTGACCAGCCGGGTCACTCGCTGTCACCTTCCGGTCCGTTGGACGGGGCGTCACCCACCTTGTCCAGGAATTCGCGGACCACGCGCTCCTGAGCAGGGTCCGGGCGTCCCGTGATGGCGACGGAATGCCCGTCGTAGGTGACCTCGACCTTGCGGTGACGGTCCTTGGCGCACCATTCCTTGATCGCGGTGATCAGGACCTGGGAAGCGGGCCGGGCGACCGCGGTTGCCGTGGCAGCCCACAGTGCCACCTCACCGACGCCGGCGCCCTTGTGGCCGGGCTGGACTGCCGCGTCCTCTTCGGTGAAACCGGCGACCACGCCTCCGTCCCGTGCAGGGCCGCGTACAGATCGCGTGTGAGACGTTCCTGCCGCAGCGCGTCCCCGCCGGCCGGCACCACGAGCTGCCACCGGCGTCCCCCGTCCTGCATGCACCACTCCTTGTTATCGCGTCGTCACGTGGGATGACTTTGGCATGAAGGTGCCCCTGGCAACAGCTCGGCGGGTGTCCGCAGGGGCACCATTCAGCCAGCCGGGAGTGGCAACACCCGCCGTCGGCTCGGATCAGAGGGCGCGGAGGCGGCGGCGATTGCGGGGCGGCTCGGGCAGCAGCCGCATGGCCATGATGGAACCGTCCTCGCGCAGCGAAACGGGGCCGTCCCAGTCGTCCTGGCGGCGGACAGACCTCCACCTCGATCGCAGAGCGTGTGCCTGGCGCCGGTACTCCTCCACCCGCCCGTCGCGCAGGTGATCGAAGAGGCTTGCCTCGAGACCGGAGAATGCCTCCACCCGCGTGCCGTTCAGCCGGAAGACGTGATCCGTCCCGACAAAGGTCATCCCGCCGATCTCGTGATCGATGTCCTGCACGATTCCCGTACCGGCATGCGTGAAGCCCTTGAAGTGCCGCTTCCCCTGCCGCTCCGTCAGGTACTGCGCGGTCGGTTCACCGCCGCCGGTGAACCCCATCAGCCCGGCTGCCCCTGCCCGTGCGAGCGCCCTGCGGAACCAGGGGTACTGATCCGGCAGTACCTGGAAGCCGCTCACGAGTTGCTCGTCCTCCCCGGCAGCGCCCGGGATGCGGACGTCGGGGTAGATGTTCAGGTCCTCCAGCTCGCGATCCGCGTCCAGAGCGTCCGGTGGCATGGACAGGGAGCCGTCACCGGGGGCATGCAGCACATGGACGATGATGCCGCCCTGGCCGAGCAGCTCCGTCGACGTCACCAGGGTCGGCGTCTGATCCCAGGGGCCCACGTGCACCGCCTCGACCTGCGCTGAGGCAGCGGCCAGCTGCGTATGCGCGTAAGAGCCCTTCGCATGGGTCCCCTTGCACGCGAGGGGGATGACCTTCGACGGCTCGCCGGGCTTCCAGGCCTCCAGGAGGAAGTCGGGGCGCAGCTTCACCCAGTCCCGTCGCTTGACGTCCTTGCCCACCAACGCCCAGCCCGCCTGCAGGGCAATGTCCGCGTCCACGACCGAGATCAAGTGGTCCGGGTACCGCTTCTTGAGGGCTTGCTCGGCGACGGCGAGCGCGAATCCGATGCCCAACTCACCCGACTGCACGGTCTTGTAGTGGCGCCTGGGGTTCAACCCTTCCTCCGACAGCGCCATATACCGACCAGGGCTGCCGTCCAGTGCCTGGCAGTACTTCAGACAACCCCAGTGCTCAGCCAGCCCACGCCCGGCTCCATGCCGGGACAGCACGGTGGCACGCCCCAGCGCGTGCAGCACATCCCACGGCGTGAACATGACCGACGGGCCGCCCTCGGTGGCCGGCAACGCCCTCAAGCCCGGCTTCCGCCGAAGCGGTTCGCGCCCGTCCTCTCGTCGTTCCTTGTCGTCCTTCGCGGCGGCATCGGCAACGGCCCCCGCCAACGCGCCGGTCGAGTCGATCTGCACACTCCAGGCCTGCACCAGTTCCTTGAGCACCTGTGCTGCTTCTGCCACGGCTATTCCCCCTACGTCGCATCGGTGGCGTCACGACAAGATCGAGACGCTAGGTCGGATGCGACGGGCGCACACAAGGGGACATACCCGCGCACAGTCCGAAAACGGACGCCGGAGCTGCTGCCGTGCTGCTCGACGCGGCCAGGGCTCAGCCAGGAGCCGAACCGCGGTCGAAGGTTCGAACGGAGGCAACCGGGAACCGCAACGAATTGGCTGGATCCTGTGATGGCTGCAGAGGGAGGGGAGGGCGATCTGCCGAGAAGGTCATCGAGGCAAGGTGCGACTGAGGCTGCTCCTGGACGCCGAGTTGGAGGCAGGAGATGGCAGGCACGTCAGGACGCGGACGACGCGCAAGAACCGAAGGCAGACTCGTTCCGCGACGAGGTCGTGGGAGCGTCGATGTGTGAGAAGGCGGTTCCGAACACGGTGACCGTGACCTCCTCCACAGCGAGGGGCGGGTGGGCGTAGGTGTCCCAGGTCTCGGAGAATCTGGCGTGCCGGGAGAGCGCTTGCACCGTCTTCGGGTCGTGCTTGCGGGAACCGCCGAGCGTAGTGGTGTAGAAGTGCTTGAGGTCGTGGAAGCGGGTTCTGTCCGGTAGCCCGGCTTGCTTCACTGCCCTTCGCCACTTCTGATGGAAATCGGTGTTCAGTACAGGGCGGCCAAAACGGTTCGTGACGATCAGGCCCTCGTCCGGCGGCTCAACGTAACCGCGTGCCCTGCGTCGGCGCTCGGCGGCTGGCGAGACGGGCTCCGGCTCGGAGAACCGTGACACGTGGTGTAGCAGCCGCTCGATCAGGAAGCGATCCACCGGCAAGGTTGCGTAACTGGCCTCGGTCTTGAGGCGCACGGCCTTACCGCGCTGCCGCTGCTCTTCGATGTGAAGCAGGTCGTGTCCCCAGGCCACCTGACTTCGCTTCAGCCCGAAGGCCTCGCCCTGGCGCAGTCCGGCGCAGGCTCCGAGCCAGACCAGCACCTCATAGCGCGGCGCTACCTTTCGCATTGCCGCTGCGACTGCTGCGACCTGCCCGGGAGACAGTGCGACCTTGACGCGTGGTGTGACGTCCGGGAGTTCGATCCGCGCCACGATGTTGGGAGGGAGCGGGACATCCTCGTCCAGCATGTAATGCATAAGGATGCGCCAGGTCTTGAAGATCTGGAGGACGGTGCAGGCCGAGTCAATGCCTTCCTTGTCGAGGAGGTAGTCGACGAAGGCCATGGAATCGGGGCGGCGCAGGCTGGTTGCCGTGCGGTCGCCGGCGAAGGGCAGGATGTGGTTGCGGAGATGGCTTTCGTAGGTGTCGCAGGTATTGGTGTTCTTCTTCCGCTTGCGTTTCCTTTCCATCATCTCGGCTGCGAAGTATTCAACTTGCAGGCTGCCCGGGGTGCTGTCTCGCGTCGCCTGTCTTTCGGATTCTATGAGCACCTTGTCAAGGCAGCCGCGGGCTTCCTGCCAGGTGGCAAAGGCCGGTCGCTTCTCTTTTCCTGAGCAGTCGGTGTACCGGGCCTGCCACCGATGGCCGCGGCCGTGGTCCGCAGACGGATACAGCGGCTGATCTGGCGTGCCACATCGGCACGGTGCGTCACCACGTTCTGGTTTCGGATATCTCTTGTGCCAGCGATCGAACGGCTCGATTGGCTTGCTCATGCGCCCTGCCCGCGAAACTGAGCTGCGTGCTGGACCCGTCGCTGCCCTCTCGCGCTGGCTTGACGACGTGCCCCACGGCGTTGTTGCTGTCCGCCAGGGCGATACTGTCCGCTACAACCGGTAGTTATGCACAGCTGTTCATGGTGCACGCAAAGGTGTGACGGTCGAGTCACCGTGTGCCAGCACGTGAACCGTCACCAGACCCGCGACTCCTGTCCCTGGGTATGCAAATCCGTCGCCTCAGAGAGGAGCGGGGATACAGCCTGGAAGAACTCGCAGAACGCAGCGGGCTGAGCTTCCGCGGCCTCATCTATATCGAGCACGGGCAGCGTGGACCCAGCGTTCTTACGCTCTTGGACATCGCTGCAGGGCTCGATGTGGAACCCGGGGAACTCGTCAATCACATCCCCCGAGAAGAATCCGGTGACTCCGCGCCCGGTGGTTCGAGGTGACAATCCGGGAATCGTGATGTCGTCAGGCGTGCTGCCGTCGTACGGTCTGCCAACGGCATCGTCGCGGTTGTCCTGAGGTCTGCGCGGGTGGGCTTCTTCCGCTACAGCCGGATCTTCCAGCGCGACGGTGCGCAGAGCCCGGTGGCGTTGGCCTGCATCCTGGACCGCGAGCGACGAGCGTGAGGTGTTCGACTGGAATGGCCGAGGCCAGGTTGGGGCTATGGGTGGTGAGGATGACCTGGACCGGCGGCGTCCCCGCGGTCAGCGACGAGAATCTGTCCTTCGACGTCGCTTGGCGGCGCGCGCGTCCGGCGACACCCGGATGAGGTTCCCTTCCGGCAGCATGGTCACGGCATCCCCGGTGTTCCGCACCACTCGTCGTCGGACGATCGGCGAAGTCGGAGCAGGGACTGACGTCGTTCACTTACGCGGCAGCAGCGCGTCGTTGGTGATCGCACCTCTTTCAGAGGGTGCAGTGCTCCCGCAGACTGAGCCGAAAGCGTCAGCAGTGACCCCAGAGCAATTGGTGTGGACCAGTCGCGTTTTAGACGGCATGGTGATGACATTTCTGAGAAGTGACATACGCCTCAGCTCATAGGCTCTGTCGCTTATCCAACGCACGGATAACCTCGATGGGCAACAGAGCCGCTCGGCCACGGGCCCGTCGCAGTGCGCGAAGACAGGGGCGAGCGCGTACAGCCGCTGACGCATGCCGCGGCGCGGGGAGTGGGGAAGACCTGTGGGAGTCGCTGCGCGTACCGGGGGCGGACTGCTCTTCGGAGAATCGTTCGGACGGGTGCCCGTCGCACTTGAGGGAGTACCAGAGGGACTGCGTGCCGTCACAGTCCCGACACGGCGAGACGGACAGGACAGGCTGCCACGCGACCGACGGCGCAAACTGAACGTCACGCGGGTGGACTTGGTTCCAGCCGGCGAAGTGCCCCTGTTCGGAGCGCCCGAAGGGCTGTCGCCGTCACACCTGGTGTGGGTCCTGGACTCCGGCCGACGCGAATGGACCTCCGTCGTCAAGCGGTTCGGCGGGCAGGCCTTCGAGGTGACAGCCGACCTGGTCCGCTGCGGGGCGGTGGTGTTGCGTTGCGAGGTCGACGAATTGCTCCAACTGGGCCGACCCGTGCGCTGGACGTTGACTCAGGCCTGGCAGGAGCAGGCGGAAGATCGCCTGGCGGAACTGCGTGGCGCCCGTGATCCGCGCCGTGCGCGCCGCGAGCTTCTGCAGGTGATGGAACCGGTTGAACAGCTCGCGCAGGAGCGCCAGATTCTTGCCGCAGTCCCCGAAGGAGCGGGGCTGGTCGTTCCCGCTGGAAGCCGCGTCCGGACGGCGGCGTGGTCAGTCTACGAGGCCGCGGTTCGGGCCGCAGCGCAGTGGTGGGAGCTGCGTGGTCAAGGTGAGAAAGAAGTGACCTTGAAGCAGCTGGCCGCGCACGCGCTGGGAGGCTCCAAGACGTGGACGGCGCAGCAACAGGTCGGGTTTGCCAACCTCATCGGCGTGGACTTCGAGGACGCAGTCCGTGAAGAAGACACCGACCTTCGGGTGAAGGGACCTCTGTCGTGGCACATCGGCGAGGTCGCCGCAGACGCCGCGGTCGCCCAGCCCTGGGTCGGACTGCCCTCACAGGGCATCCGAGTGATCGGCCAGGCCCAGTGCAGCGCCCGCGGTGTACTGGTGATCGAGAACTCCGACACCTTCGGAGCCGTGTGCCGCAGACTGCCGGAGCTGACCGAACAGTGGCTGTGCGTCTGGGGCGTCGGCTACGCACGCGATCAGCTCGTCACGTTCCTCCAGTGGCTGCAGCCCAGGCCGATCGTCGCCTGGTGTGATCTGGACGCCGACGGCATCGGCATCATCCATGACCTGTCCCGTCGGCTCGGCACACCGGTGCACGCCGTCGGAATGGACGTGGAACTATGGCGCGAAGGCCCTTACCGGCGGCGTAAGAATCCCGAGCAAGACAAGGCCCTTGACGCCGAACACGCCACGGACCTGGCACAGTACGTGACGGGTCCCCTGCGCGAGCTGGCCCTCGCCGTCGCCGAGAGCGGGGAGTCACGAGAGCAAGAGACGCTCTACCCCTCCGTTCTTCCCCGCCTGCCCGAGCTGCTGGAGCCCTTCCTCCACCTGCCCGTACCTGGGCCCGCCCACCCGAGCCAGGAGAAGACACGGTGACCAGCGGTCAGCTGCCCTTGGACGAACAGGACCAGGTGCTCCTCGCCCCCGGCCAACGGCTGATGAACTGGCGTGCATTCTTCGCACCGTTGGCCGCCCACCGCGAGGCACTGGTGAAGGACCCGGAACTGGTCCGCCTGGCCGCGGACGTCGTCGCAGTGTTCGCCGAACACGCCGCCTCCAGCGGACTGACCCGAAACCAGATGCGGGAGTATCTGGGACCCAGCGGGAGGGGCTGGCCCTCAGCCGTCCTGGATTCACGCCTGTCGCTGATGATCGACATGAGTTTCCTGGAGCCCTACGTACTCAAGAAGCACCAGGACCGCTACGTCATGCGCCCCGCCGGCCTTGCCGGCGCCATCGCCGCCGAACGCCTCGCCCTGCACGGGGGAGTCGACGAACTCATCGGGCTGCTGGACCGTACACGTGAGCTGCTGGAACGAGACGACCCAGATCCCACTCCCGTGCTGCAAGCGCTGCGCACATGCCGGCACGGACTGACGGTCTTCGCACTGGATTTGCAGCGGCAGGTCATCATGGCCACGCCCGCAGAACTCATCAACGCCCAGCGCCAGCACGACCACACCGACTTCTCCCGCCAGGTGACAGACCTGAACGAGCTGGTCACCCGGGCCTTCTCCGGTGACCTCGTCCTGGAGGACGCGGCCACCGCGCTGATCGAGGCCGCACAGTTCTACCGCCAGCAACTCCTCGCGGCCATCGACAAAATCCTGGAGCACGGCGGCGGAAGCCTGAACCTGGACGTCCTCACCCCCGCCGAGTACCTCCACCTCGCCAAGACCGCCGGCATCGACCGTCTCGGACACTTCGGCGAGTTCCTCGTCGCCGACACGCCCCCGGTGTGGATCGACGGCCAGCACGTGGTTGACACCGCAGCCTCGTACACCCCGCAGCGGCCGTCTCGACCGCGTCCGGCCCCGCCCCAGCCGACACCCGATGACGACGCCGACCCCTTCGCCGTCCTGGACGACGCCACCCAGCACGAGATCCTCCGCCAGGAAATCCTCCTGGAGGACCTCCTCGGCGGGCAGCAGCACACACACCTTGCCGACGTACTCGAAGCACGAGGCTGGCCCGGAGCCGGGCGACTGCTGGTCGAACTCCTGGCCGCCGATGCAGATCCCCGCGTCGACTGCCACATCGACATCGCCGTGCCGGTACGCGTCGATCCCGCCGCCAAGGTCACCTACCTCCACGACATCACCCTCCACGCCGGAGGCGACGCGGGAGGCCACGACCGTGACCGGTGACAGCGCCCCACCGTCCCCGTCCGCACTCCTGCTGGCCGCCATCCGCGCCGCGGGATCAGTCGCCGCCCCCCGCAGTGCAGCCCTGCTCAAGGAAACCGCTGATGCCGCCCAACGAGCGGGCCGGACCGTGCTGCAGCTCCGGGCCGCAGGGGAGAGCATGATGACGCTGCGGCTGGGGTGGCCCGCCGGCAGCGCCCCGGACATCGAGCAGTTGGGGGAGCAGGCTCCCGCCGCTCTGGCCCGCATTCCCACCCTGGTCTGGGCTCTGTGCTTGAAGGCCGCATGGCCCGATCCCACGCTGCCGCACTACCCCGGCCAGCCCTTTTCCGCCCAGCTGATCGAGACCGCCTCCGCGCACCTGGGCGCGGATTCCAAAAGCGTCTCCACCGCTCTGGAGCGCCTACTGCCCGGGCACGGTCTCATCGTGGCGGTCGGCCCGATGCTGTATCTGGGGCCCGCCGTGGCCACTCTGCCCGGTCCCACCATCGCCGCGCTCCGCAGAGGCCACCACCGGCTGCCTGACCCCTACCAGCAGCACACCGTGCACTCCTCACCCCATCCCCCACAGGCGCACGCTGGCGATCCGGACACCGCCACCTCGCCGCACGAACTCACCCCGCCCGACGATGCTCAACACAGCAGCGAGCACATCAGCCGCAGCATCATCACTGCCCTGGAAACCGCACGAGGTCCATTGCCCCCACGCGACCTGCCGGCCCTCAACGACCTCGATATCCGTGCCCACGTCCAGGCTGCCTTGGCCGACATCGGCCGCATGCTCATCCGCACACCCCAGGGCACCTGGACCACCGGATACCCAGACCCGGTCGCCGAAGCACTCGCCGCGGCCGGGATCGGCACCCTGAGCCCGGCCGAGCGAACCGTCCTCGCCCTGGTCCTTCTGCACACCGTCGCTCTGCCACGAGCCCAGGGACGCCACACGCACCCGCAATGGAACGCCACCCAGCATTCCGTCACCCTGCGCGAACTCGCCCGCAACCGCACGCTGACCAAAACCACGATCCGCGAGGCCCTGCGCACCCTGACCGCGGCAGGGATGGTCGACACCGCAGGCCAAGGAAACTACGTCCCCGGCCCGTGCCTGCAGCGCCTGAGTGAACCCAGCATCGCCGCCCTGTGGGAGGACCTCATCCTCGCCGGCCGGCCCGACGGCCACCTCGCCCGCGCCATCGCACGGCGGCGCCAAGCCGCCCGCCCCACCGCCCCGTCCCAGGAGCACACGTGACCATCCCGCCCGGCCCCGACAGCCAACTGTCCACCGGCATCATCGGCAGCCGGCAACTGGTCGCCGTCCAGACCTTCGCCATCGCCCGGCTCACCAGCGACCCGGTGGCACTGATTCCCGGCACCTTCATCGCCGTGACAGGCCGGGGCCCCAAAGACTCCAACGAGTCAGGCAAGACCAGCTTCCTCGCCGCCGTGGCGCTGCTCCTGGGCGACCCCGAATGGCAGATCACCAGCAACGGCACAGCCAATACCGTCAACCTGCTCTTCGAACCCGTCATCGCCGGGGCCTCCACCCAGCTGGTCGACGCAGCCGACCGTGGCTACATCGCCGGCGTCTTCGCAGAATCCGACGGCAGCCGCCCGCACAGCGTCTGGCTGCAGATCAGCAACGACTCACCCCATGTCCAAGTACGCCACCATCCCGGCGTCCACCTGCTTACCGACGGAACTGACGACGAGCGTCACCGCGCAGCACCGGCCTTCTACCAGCAACTCGGTGTCGAGGCACTGGGCTCCAGCGAATACGCCAACCAGCTCTACGGCCGATCGCCGAAGGTACTGGCCTACGTGGCGTCTCGCGGGCAGGTACGCTCACGGCCCTCCCTGCTCAAGCTCGAAGCCGGCACCTACTCACCCGACCACATCGGGGATGCCCTGATCACCCTGTCCGGCCGCTCCAGCCTGCTCGAACACGACAAAGGGCAGCGTAAGGCACTGGAGGACAAGCGAGACAAGTACGCCAAGGCCCTTCAACGGCACGAACAGGCACTCGCCCGGGAAGACACCATGCTCCGCGAGGCAGAGGCCCGAGACGAACTCCGCCGCAAGATCGGCAGTGCCGAAGCTGACCGCCGCGCCGCCCTGGCCCGCATCCTGCTGGACGAAACCGCACAGCTGCGCAGTGCCGAGACCCTCCTGCCCCAGACCGCGGCCACCCTCAAGACGACGACCGATCTTCTAGGAGACCTGGAGGCCCAGAAGACCGACGCCTCCAACCTCACCGCACTCGAGCAGGCCTGCGAAACAGCCGAGCAGACCAAGAACCAATGCCTCACCGACTTGACCAACGCACAGACCGAAGAACGCCGCCTGGTAGAAGAACTCGCCAAGGCGCAAAAGGCACTGGACGAGGCCCGGACCCTCAGCGCCGCCCACGCCGGCGAAACCGCGGCCGCGCTCCAGGAACAGCTGACCCTGCTCGCCCAGCAGACGGCAGAAGCGGAGATCAACCGCGGCATCGCCCAACGTGACACCCACAACTACGCAGACCAACTCCGCAAAGCCGAGCAGGGACAAGCAGGACTCGTCGGAGAGGTCCTGCACACGCTGGCCGCCGAGGAGGACATCACCGGCGTCGGACTGCTCGACCAGATCGACCTCGACGACCAGATGCGGGACAGGTGGGAAGCCGCCCTTCACCCGTGGCGCGACGCCGTCTGCATAGCACATGCCGATCTGCCCGCCGCCCTCACAGCACTGACCGCCCTGCCCGGCGCCGTCCTGATCACCGAGAACCCAGACAGGACCCCAACCGCCACCTCACCCACCAGCCACGCGACCACGTGGCCCACAGGCATCCGCTCGGCGCCAGAACCTGCACGCCAGTTCCTGCACGCACTCGCCGCCCAGACCCAATGGACCCAACAACCCCCGCACTCCAGCGTCGACGCCCTCGGCGTCCACATCGTCGGAGCCTTCCCCAACCCGACCGTCGGGCGGGCCGCCTTGTGCGCCCAGCTGCGCGCCCGACACCACGAGGCCCTGCTCAGCCAGCAGAGAGCGGAGAACCTCCTTGAGCATCTCGCACGCCGCATCACCCTGGCAGAGGCTGAACTCACGCGCGCCCAGGCCTTCGAAGCCCTACCGCAACTGCTGAAAGACCACAGCGAAGCCACTGACAGACTCACCCGCAGACGCCACACGCTTCCCCAGGTCGCAACCCTTCTTGACGAGGCAGTGGACGCCTGGGCCATGGCCAAAACCGCCCTCAGCGGCCGAAAGCAACGGATCGAAGAACTCGAGCGGCGCATCCGGGAAACGAAGATCACACTCCAAAACTGCGACCGTGAGCGCCGCGAACAAGAGGCGGTCATCGAACGAGACGGCGCCAGCGCCGCGGCAGCCGACCTGGGGCTGGACGCTGAAGCTGCCCGTACGTTGCTGAACTGGCCCGCAGACTGGCTACCCACGCAGTACACGCAGCTTCTCAACGAAGCACCGCTTCCACCCGCCGCGCCCCACGGCGAACCGCCCCGGGAACGGCGCTCCGCCGCCCAACTCCACATGTCCGCCAACGCGACCGTCGACGGCTGCATGGTCGCCCTCACCCTTCGGGCGGCAACCAGCGGCTACCCCACTGTCGCCCTCGCTCACGCCAGCCGCCTCGACGACGCCGACCTCGATGCGAAAGCCGACGCCGCACTCCAGGCACTCAGCGAGTGGCTCACCGACAACGAGGCCGCCGACGCCGACATCCACACCACCGTAGAGAAGGTGCGTGCCGAGCGCCTTGAGGAGAACGCTTTCATCTCCCGATCGGTGGAGACCCTCGCCGAGGAACTCCGACACACCCAGGAAGTCATCACCCAACGCGTCGCCGGAGCCCTCGACAACATCACCACGGCACTGGACCAACTGAACCGCGACGCCGGCCTCTTCGGCGCAGACCTGCACTATCAGATCGACCCGCCCACGGACACCGACCACAGCTGGCGCTGCTCCGTCACACCACGGTGGCGACGCAACCCCAACGGCCCGATGCTCGCCTACGACACCGTCACCAACACCGCCCAGGAAAAGCTCTTCTCCATCCACCTCGTTCTCGCCGCCCTCCTGGCAGCCCCTCACGCCCAAGGCCGAGTGCTCGTCCTGGACGAACTAGGCGACTCCCTGGGCCAAGAACACCGACGCGAAGTGCTCAGCGCGATCACCAAAGTCGCCACCGCCCACGGCATCACCGTCCTGGGCACGTGCCAAGACACACTCATGCGAGACGTAGCCCCCGTATGCGGGCAAATCCTCTACTTCCAGTACCCGTCAAAGTCCGAATACCTCAACCGGCCCACACGCATGTTCGGATACGACCTCCAGGCCGGGCGAGTGGAGCTCACCGCCGAACAACTGACCCGGCGATTCACACGCTGAGACCCCCCGGCAGCAACACGACCCTGCTGCCGGGCACAGCGAAGACCGGTCCTGCCGCCCCGCAGGCAGCCAAGTCGGACGCGCGGTCGGCGTGATCGACCTTCCGTACCAGAGCAGAAGGATCAGGCTGCTGCTGCCTCACTGGAGCTTCCCTGCGAAATTCCCACGACCTCGTACAGGGAGTCTCCCCATGTAGCCCAGCGCTCCAGTTCCGTTGCACCGATCAAGTGGATCGCGTGATCATTGGCGAAATCGCGC
Organism: Streptomyces sp. NPDC051207; assembly: GCF_040682395.1. Taxonomy (NCBI): domain Bacteria; kingdom Bacillati; phylum Actinomycetota; class Actinomycetes; order Kitasatosporales; family Streptomycetaceae; genus Streptomyces; species Streptomyces sp. NPDC051207. Next base: position 223,359 of record NZ_JBFBAX010000007.1, read on the forward strand.
GCTGGCTCGGAGAAGGTACCGTTCGTGACCATCAGCGCGATGTCAGCCTTGTGCTCAAGGCGAGCAGTGCCATTGAACGTCTGGACGTTCGTACTGGTCACCATGTGCTTGGCAGTCCTGCTGGTCTGCTTGCACTGCACCACCACACGCCGGCCGTCAGGCGTCTGAGAGATGACGTCCGCACCCCGGTCCCCGGTCCCTCCGTGCTGACGGATCACCTTCATCCCGTCGCGCTGGGTGAGCCACGCGACGAGAAGCTCGAAGTCCTTGCCATCGAAACCCTGGATGCGCCGCAGGCTGTAGCTCTCCTGACTCTGGGCGAAGAGGTTCCTCCGGTCATCAACAGCTTCGAGCCGGTCCGCTTCCGCCAGCGCCCATTGATTCATTGCTTCGAAGCGGTCTGTGCTGGGCACGATCTCGTCCCACTGCTCGGCGATAGTGTTCAGCGGAGAGTCGACACGGCCTGGAGCGTAGCGCGTGGACAGGTCTTCTTCGGGCAGCGTGCTGAGTTCCTCGAAGGCCAGACTCGCTTGCTGCAAGCAGCGCCCGATGAGGTCGAGCTCATCGTTCACCGTCTTGATGAACTCATCGAAGACCAAATCAAGTTCGGCCCGAGTGAAGTCCCAGGTGCGCCCGCGAAAGTGCGAGTCGCCCCTGAGTTTCTCCAGCTTTTCAAGATTTCTACGGAGGGCATCTCTTTGCCTTCGCAGCTGGGTGCAGGCTTCGCGGCCGATCGAGACTTCCTGCACCCACAAGTACGCAGCGAGCAGGTCAGCTTCGTCGGCTTTGCCCAACGCGTCGCCCATCCTTCTGCGTACGTCGCGGTCGGGGTAGCGGGGAGGGACAACGCGAGCGTCACGTTCAATGATCACCAGGGGAGCGTATAGGCGGCCACTGACAACCCCGGACGGCTTCCCGTCAAAGGCCCACGCGCGCAGTGAATCCCTACCTCTTCGTCGGCGGGCATGTGATCCTCGATCGTCTCTGAAGATTCGCCTGATGGAAGTCCGATTCGAATCGCCCTTTCGATGGCACGCGTGAACCGGCGCCGTGTTTGAGTTCGAGTCACGCGATGGCGGCCAGTAGATACGGCTCTTCCAAGATTTTCGTGAGCCGATCAGGCAGCCGTCCTCGGGTGGTTGCCGTCGGTAGTCGGCATCCGGTGCACCGTGCGTCTCCAGCGCGTCTCGTTCCGCCTCGTCACGCTTTGGAGAGCAGAAGGAAGACGAGATAAAGAAGCCCTGTTCCGGCGCTGGCTCCCACGACCTGGGACATGCGCGTGTAGTACATGCGGACGATCTCATCGGGGGTCAGCCGGGTCTGACGCTTGATATGTGTGTTGCTCGCCGATGCTCGCAGGTCGATCTGCGGGTCTGAGCCGTCTACCAGCATGATGTACGTCAATGTCTGGCCCTGGTGCAGAGGTGTCGCAGGGTTCAGGCTGAGAACTTTGGTTTCGACAGTGGCTGGCAGCACCCGCTGCGACGTAGGCCGTGACGTCTCGTTGAGGACAGCGATCACGTCGGCTGTGGATGTGACCTCTATGGGCTGGCCGTTGAATTGAGCGGGCTCTAGGTCCTTGTTGCCGACGTTGGAAATGTCAATTTCCACTACATGCGGGTTGCTCAGCGTTGTGCTTCCGTGTGTGATGGTCAGAGCGCCGTGCGCGGCGGTGTGTGTGAGAGTGCTGACGCGTGCCGACCAATAGATCCGGCGTCGTGGCCAGACGGCGCGGTAACTGAGCCAGCCGATGAAGAGTGCGGTCGGGATCGCGAGCACGGCTCCCACCGCCCCCATAGCCGTCCAGAAGGTCTCGCTCGGCGCCGCGATGATGGTCATGGCAGATCGTTATACCGGCCAAGGTGCTCGGTTGAGTAGCAGACGCCCTGGCACCACTGGTTCGCGGGGATCGGCGACCTCAGTGGCATTGGGTGGTCGTCGGCTGGCGGCGACGAGTAGGACGCGCTTCCTTAGGAGTGGGAAGCCGGCTCGGTCCGCCATCTGCCGCTTGACCGATTTCGCGTCTGCGACACGCCCCTCCACGATGCCGGAGCTGAGGGAGTTGCTCAGGCCCTGGGTGACCGCGACGAGGTCGTTTCGCAGGTTGCGGGCGAAGTTCCGAACCGAGTGCACAGCTGCTTGCTCGGCCGCGTGGTCCATGCGGGAAGGCGCCTCTTGCCGTCCAGCCGGTCCATGATCTCGGCGAAACTCGCGGACGTGGTGGGCGGTGCCGGCCAGTTCGGAGCATTGCTCCAGCAGTATTTTCAGGCGGAGTGCTTCCTCGCTGGTCAGCCCGTCGGGATGGCGGGGGAACCAGGTGACGGCGCGTCGGATGGTGGGTGTCCGCGGCAGGCCGCGCAGGGAGGGCTCCGCTCCCCGCAGGGTCCCAGCCAGCGGCGGACGCTTCAGGCGCGGTCCCGGAAGCCGAGTTGATGCGCGGTTTGCACCTAGGACAGCAGGATTGGCGTGTAGTTCGTGGTCTGCCTGGTCATGTCGCCGTCGTCTTGGCCGGGCTGAGACCTGGCGGATAGCCCTTTGCGCGGAGCCAGGTGTCAACGGCAAGCGCCACGATGTCCCCGTGCGGTATGCCGGTGTCGGCATGGAAACGGCGGATCCGGCGCTGGAGTTCCAGCGCCTCGGGGACGGCGTAGTTGAGTCGTCCGCGTTTGGTGTGCCGGTTGCTGATGACCTCCAAAGTGTCCGGGTGCGGCGTAAGGGCGTCGTCGGGTGGCTGGGGCTCGGCGTCGAGCGCGTCGGCGATTTCCCGCAGCCGGTGGGCGTAGAGGGAGTGATCAGGCACGAGAGCTCCTCCGGTTGGTCGGCTAGGCGGATAGCTAGCCGCCTATCGGGCTATTGGGATAGTCGGTGGGAGGGGGCGGCCGGACCCTGATGTGGGGGCCGGCCGCCCCGTGCGTTTCGGCCGGGTTCAGAAGCCGCGGGCGGTAAGCCACTCGTCCAGCGCGACCGAGACGATGTCGCCGATGGGCAGGTGGTCGAGTTCGTTGTCCAGCGCGAAGCGCTTGATCCGCTTCTTCAGCTTGAGTGCGGCGGGGACCGACGAGTCGAGACTTTCCCGCGTGATGATGCGCTGGTTGAGAACGACGGCGACCTCGGGAATGTCCTTGGGCCGTCCGGGACCGTGCGCGTACGGCGTCCCCTCGCTGTGAGCCTCCTGCGATCGAGTGTCCTGTTCCTGGTGAGCCCCCGGACCCTCGGTCCTCACCGGGAACGCCGTACCGCCTGCGACCGGGGAAACGGCCGGGCGAATGGCGACCTCGGCGGCCGGAGCCGCACCAGCAGCCGCGGACGCAACAGGAGTCGGACCATGCTGCGCAACAGGTGCGGCCGACTGCGTGGCCTGGACCGCAGGTGCGGCCGGCTGGGGAGCCAGGACCACAGGCGGCATGTGCCGCTCCACCGGCATCGGCGCGGACTCTGTCCCCGCCTCTGGCACGTCGACAGCCGGGTGAGTCGGCTGACTGGCAGCCGGCTCCGGCACTGGGCTGCTCGGCGCCTCGGCAGTCGGCTGGGCTGAGGTCTGCGCCACTTCGGGCACTGCCTCGGTCCGGTCGTGCGCCGATGCCTCGGCGGGAACGGCGGAAGGAGCGGGCTGAACCTGCGCCTCGCCCGCAGTGGGACGGCCTTCGCCCTGGGCGGCAGCCTGCTCGGCGGCGTACTGCTCGGGGGTGAGTTCGGCGGCCGGGGGAGAGGGCGGCGGAGTCGCCTTCTTGGCCCCGCCCAGGGTGCGACCAGTGCGGCGGGCCGGGGGCTTCATACGCTCACTCATGCCGTCAGCTCCTTCATCAGCTCGGCGTACTCGCTCAGCTCGGTCGGGATCTCGCCGAAAACCTCCATGTAGTGCACCCAGGAGTGGATGGTCGTCTCGGCGAGCGGGAACGGCTCGTCACGGTCCGGACCGATGCCCTCGCCCTCGGCCGGCTCCAGCAGCTTGTCCTTGGCGTTGCGGGGCAGGCTGGTGCGGTCGTCGGCCTTGACCAGGACCACGTGGGCGGTGACGTCGCGCTCGTTGCGGGCGGCGGCGCGCTCGGCCTCGTCGAAGGTGGCCACGAGCTTGCGGCGCTCGATCTTGGTGGGGGCGACCGGCACGATCAGCCGGTTCGCCTCGGTAACAGCCTCGTGGAAGATGCGGGCGCTGCCGCCGCCGGCGTCGACCACGATCGCGCCGAACTCGGCGCGCTTGGCGCGGATGTACTCGGCGATGTCGTCGAACGGGTACCGCTCGACCACCAGGTTCTCCGGGATCTCGAAGCCCTCGGCCTGGGCGACCTTGAACCAGTCCCAGGCGGACTGGCTGGTCGCGTCGGCGTCCAGCAGCAGCGTCGGCAGCCCCAGGACGACCGCGTAGTACAGGGCGATGAACCAGGCGGAAGTGGTCTTGCCGGTGCCGCCCTTGAGCATGCCGACAACGATCACGAAGGCGTCCCAGGCGTGGGCTGTGGCCGCCGCCAGGGTCTTGATGCGGGTGTTCTCGTTCACGTGTGCTTGATCTCCTGAAACTGGAAGGGTGCGTTGATGTGGCGGTTGTCGACGGCGTCGACGCAGGCTTCGGGTGTGGCTGTGTGTGGGGGAGCCCTTGCTGCGCAACTGCGGCCGGGATGGTGGATGGGCGGGTCGTTGAGCCGAGCGGCACCGCGGGGGACACCTGGGAGGACGGGGGCGCTCATGGCCGCTTCCTTGGGGCGCAGGCCGGGCCGTGGTTGTGCTGGGGTCGCATGTGGGTGCCTGCTTGGTGCAGAAGCCGGTAGACGGTGGCGACGGAGTAGCTGCACTCTTTGGCGAGTTCCGGGACCGTGGCTCCGGCTTCGTAGCGCGCCCGCAGGGACAGCGCGAGTTTCTGCCGCTCGGCGGCCCGCGCTGCGGCGCGCATCCGCAGCGTTTGCTGCGGGGTGCGCACAGCGCCGCCGGCCTCGATCAGCAGGCGTCGGGCAGCACGCCTCGTCCCAGCCCCCGCCGCGGCGAGCTCGGTGAGGGTCGCGCCGTGCTGCTCGTACAGGGCGCGCAGGTGGGCTGCGAGACGCTGGCGCGCCTGTGGATCCTGGCGCATCCGGCGGGTCTGCCACGACGTGCGCATCTCGGTCCCGGTCTCGTGCAGCCGGTTGAGGACTGTGCCGTACGACAGCCCACTGGCGGCGACGAGTTCGTCGACCGTGGCACCCGCCTCGTACTGTTTGCGTAGCGACTCGGGCGTCACCGCCTCGCTCGCATCGGAGGTGACCGGGGGCTCTTGGTTCATGCGGCGGACTCCCATTCGCTGAGGGCTTCGGCATGGGCGGCGGCCAGCTCGTCGTAACTGCGCTGGTCGGCAGGGGTGATGAGGATCAGCCGTCCATCGGTGGCGATCCGCCAGTCGGGAACGGCGCGACCGGTGACCGGGTCGAGGACGCGACCGCCCGGGGCGTGCCAGGCGGAAGGGATCTCGTCGGGGCGGGGTGCCGGGGCGAGGATCTGGCGGCCGTCGCGGACGATCACCACGGCCTTGCTGCGGTGCTCCGCCAGCCGCTCCAGTGCCTCCCGGTACGCCGACCGTTCGGCCGCGTGCAGGGCCTTGCGCCGGGCGGCGACGCCTGTGGTGCCATGCTGCTTTGCCACCGAGTCCCAGCCCTGAGCCGGTTCTGCGATGTCGTCGGTCACAACATCTGGAAGGCTGTTACCGAAGCCCTCCAGCGCGCCAGGCGCGAGGCTCCAGGTCTCTCCGCTGTGGTGCACGAGGCCGTGGTCGGCCAGGCGACGCAAGGTCCGGTAGGCGGTGGCTCGGGACACCGACGTCGAGCCGACGAGCTCGCCGATGGTCTGGGCCGGGCGCGCGTGCAGCGCGCCGATGATCATGAGGGCGGAGCTGCCGAGGCCGTGGTGGGCGAAGGCGTCGTGGCCCATCAGCCGGCCGATGACGGTGGAGTCGATGTCCGCCGCCGCACCTGTCTCAGGGGTGGGCCACTCCTCAAGTACCGGGTCGGGGGGGTACTGAGTGGTCCGGAAACGAGACAACGAATCGGGGCTGCCGTGATGGCCGACGCTGCCGTCGCCGAGGTACCAGGTGGACCCCTCGCGGCCATGGCCGACCCGCAAGCGACGCAACCAGCCACGCGGCTTGAGGACCGTCTCGTAGACGACCCGCAGTGTCGTCCGGGAGACCCCGGCCTCCTCGGCGGTCTGCCGCTCACTGGCGTGGTGCAGGGGCCCGCCCGCGATCTCGGCGAAGTTTAGATGCGCCCGCAGCACCCGAAGCGCGTTCCGGCCCCGCTCCCCGCGCCAGGGCGTCGTCTCGATCCGGTCCCGCAGCGCGGCCAGAACCTCGTACGCCTGCTGACGCGACTCCACGACCCGCGTGCTGGCGACCGCGGCCGAGGCACTGGCCCACACCCGGCGGATGTAGTCCAGGGCACGCGCCTGCCCGGATCGCAGCGCGATGTGCCGCGCGTGCCGACCGCCCTCGTGGTCGGGGTGGAGCAGCATCCGGGTCAGCTCGTCGACGGTTCCGCCGGCGCGGGCGACGTGGCAGGCGATGGCCGCCGTGATCCGGTGCCCGTGCTCGGCCGCGCCCTGACGGTCCTCGCGCAGGACCACGCTCCGGCCGTCGGAGCCGAGCCTGCTGTAGCTGCCCGCCGCGTAGCGGCCGGTGAGATCGCCGAGCAGGACAAGGTCAGCCGCGGCTCGGGGCAGCCGGTGAAGGCCCAGTCGCTCGCTCGGGTGAATTGGACGTCGGGGTGAGTCCGTCTGCTGGGTGTGGTGTGGCACTGTGGAGTCGTCTCGCAAGGACGTGGACACCACCCAGGCCCGCTAAAACCACGGGTGGTGTCCGGAACCGACCTCCAATCGGTGCCAGGCGAAGCCTCCAGGATGGCCGTCCTGGAGGCCTTCGTATGCCTGGCTCCTCAGCGGAGGCAGACGTCCCCATCGCGGCTCGACCGAGTTCGACTCGGAGTGCCGCCAGAGGAGTCCGAACCGATTCGACACCGCCCCGACCTCAGCCGACTCGGAGCCAAACAGAGGGCGATTGCCTCTGACTGGCTCCGAGCAGCTCGGGTCGAACCCGGGTCGAATCAGAGCGGTTTCCTCTGACTGCCTCCGATCGCCTCTGCAACCCGTCCTAGCAGGTCACAGCCGGTCCGACCCGTAAAGCCGCAGGTCAGAAGGGTGCTCCAGGAATACCCGGCGTACAGCCCGACTCGTCCTGTCGCACTCCCTCCGGCCCAGGCCGGAGGGGGTGCCCTGCCTTGCGCCTCCGGGGTCGAACGGGGCGGGCAGACCGTTCCGTGCTGCGCTTCGGCTGTGCCGGGTTCGCCGGCGCCGAAGACCTGGGGCAAGCCCTCGCCCGGCCGGCGCCAGCCGTTTCCACACCCTGCCGCAGGTGACGCTGCGACTTCACGGCCAGGACGGCTCGTTGCGCGGGACGACGACCACTTCCGGCATGGCGCTGCTCGCGGGTACGGACAAGGCACACAGCACCGCGTCGGCGACGACATCGGGGTGTTGCAGCTTGGAGATGTCGGCGTCCGGGAAGCGTTCCAGGATGAACGGTGTTTCCATGCCCCCGGCGATGACCCCTGTGACGCCGATGCCGAGGCAATCGCGCTGTGCCTCCTGAAACAGCGTGTGGGTGAAGGCACGCAGGCCGGACTTGCTCGCTGCGTAGGGGCCGGCTTCGGTCCAGGTCCGGTGGGACGCGGTGGAGAGGATGTTCACGATGTGACCGCCACCGCGTGCGAGCATGCGCCGGTAGACGGCCAGGCACAGGTACATCGGGCCCAGCAGGTTCGTGGTCACCACGCGGGTGACCTCGCCGGGGGTCAGATGCTCGATCGGCTTGGTGACGTCGACAGCGGCGTTGTTGACCAGGATGTCCACCGGCCATCCGTTCCGCTCCAGGTCCCGGACAACCGCGTCGACGGCGTGGGGGTCGCAGACGTCGAGTTCCACGAATCGCGCGTCGTGGCCCTCCACGGTCAAGGCGGTCCGTACCTTCTCCCCGTCTTCGCACCGGACGTCGGCCAGGCAGACGCTCGCTCCTGCCTCAGCCAGGCGGTGGGCGATCGATGCCCCCAGGCCGCGGGCCGCACCAGTGACAAGGGCGTGTTTGTCCGAGAGGCCCGCATAAGAATTCGGTTCCACCATCTCGCCTTTCGAGCGCGTTTCTTCTCACCGGCTGACGCGCCGCGCAATGGTCCGGGCGGTCGGCTGGATCCGGGTGATGGACACCTGTGATGTCATTCGTCGCCGAAAACGGCCTTCTGTACGTCGTTGGGCCCGTCGAACTGGTCGGTCGAGGCGTTGGAGAGCTTGTCGACGAGGCTGCGGTCCGCTCCGTTTTCCTTTGCCAGCTCAATCAGATCGTCGCGGCTGGAAGGGTAGTTGGCGCCCTTGAGGGCCTTTTGAACGTCGATGGGGCTGATGTCTGCCATGGTGGTTCCCCTTGCTTTGTGAAGGCCGGGTTCGGTGGTCGTTCGGTGCAGTGGTCGGTCCGCTCCGGCGAGAAGTTCGTGGCACGCCTGGAGGGCCGCGCGGGTGCTGCTGCCGAGAATGGCGGCACAGCGCTCAGCATTTCCTTGACCGGGGGTCGGCACAGCCGCCCGCAGGAGCGTTCCGGTATGGCCATCCTGACCTTCAGCGGGGAAACCTGCCCGTTGTTTGGCCCGACCGGGGGTACCGCCGCGTGTGTGTACCGCCCCGATGGCCGGCGGGGCGGTGGCGTTTTCGAAGCGGCGCCGCGGTTCAGGTACGGGCGGCCGGAGCGTTCTCCTCCAGGCGGGCGCCCAGGGTGGCGGCGAAGTCCTCGGCGCGGGCCAGTTGGACCCGCAGCTTCTCCACCTGCTCGGCTGCGGCGCGCGCGTAGGTCCGCACCCGCTCCAGCAGCGCCTCGCGCTCGTCGGCGTCGAGGGCGTCGCTGCTGTCCAGGCGGTCGGTGGCGTCCAGCAGGTCGTGCATCTGCTCCAGGGTGAAGCCGAGCGGTTTCATCCGACGGATCACCATCAGCCGGGCGACATCGGTTTCGGTGTAGAGGCGGAACCCGCCCTGGGAGCGGGCAGAGGGAATGACCAGGCCGGTCTCCTCGTAGTGCCGGATGGTGCGCAGGGACAGCTCGGTCCGCGCGGCGACCTCGCCGATCTGCATGTGCTTGCCGTCCACGCCGCTCTCCTGGCCGTTCCAGTCCGTGACGGGCCGCGTCCCGTGCGACCCCACCGGCCTCTACTCTAACGTTAGGGTAGAGTTGCTGGCGGTGAGGGCGGCCCGGCTGCCCCTGCCACTGCCGTTCCGGGGCCGAAGGCGCCCCCGGCGAGGATCCCATTTCTGCAGGAGAGAGCGTGCGCGAGCCCATGACGCCGATCGCCGCCGCCTGCCCGCCGTGACCCTTCGCCCCCGGATGTGAGCCGGCGGGCCGTCCGTGCGCGCCGCCCTGCCTCGCTCCCCTCTCCCTCGACTTCCGGCCCGCCCCGCGGGCCTCCGCGGGGTGCCGGCCCGGCCCCCGCACGTCCTTCCCGCACGCCCCGGCCTGCCGACGGGGTGTGCCCGAGCACGACAGGTACACGTCTCCTTGTCTTCCGCTGCTGTGACTCCCGCCACGCGCCTGCGCGGCCTGCGCCCCGACTGGCTGAACAACCCGAAGGTCTGGCGCACCGAGGTCCTTGCCGGTCTGGTCGTCGCCCTGGCCCTGATCCCCGAGGCGATCTCGTTCTCGATCATCGCCGGTGTTGACCCCGCGATCGGACTGTTCGCCTCCTTCACCATGGCCGTGACGATCTCCATCGTCGGCGGCCGCCGCGCGATGATCTCTGCCGCCACCGGCGCGGTCGCCCTCGTCATCGCGCCCGTGAACCGCGAACACGGGCTGGGCCACCTGGTCGCGACCGTCATCCTGGCCGGTGTGTTCCAGGTCCTGCTGGGCGCGGTGGGCGTGGCCAGGCTCATGCGGTTCGTGCCCCGCTCGGTGATGACCGGCTTCGTCAACGCCCTCGCCGTCATGATCTTCATGGCGCAGGTGCCGGAGATGCACGACGTGCCCTGGCCGGTCTACCCGCTGATCATCGGCGGCCTGGCGCTGATGGTGTTCTTCCCGAAGGTCACCAAGGTGATCCCGGCACCGCTGGTGTCCATCGTCATCCTCACCGTGATCACCGTCGCGGCCGGGATCGCGGTGCCCACCGTGGGCGACAAGGGCGACCTGCCGTCCTCGCTGCCGGTGCCGGGTCTGCCCGACGTGCCGTTCACCCTGGACACCCTGACCACCATCGCGCCCTATGCCCTCGCCATGGCGCTGGTCGGCCTGATGGAGTCGCTCATGACCGCCAAGCTGGTCGACGACATCACCGACACCCACTCCTCGAAGACCCGCGAGTCCGTCGGCCAGGGCATCGCCAACATCGTCACCGGCTTCTTCGGCGGCATGGGCGGCTGCGCCATGATCGGCCAGACGATGATCAACGTGAAGGTCTCCGGCGCCCGCACCCGCGTCTCCACCTTCCTCGCCGGTGTCTTCCTGATGGTGCTGTGCATCGTCTTCGGCCCCGTCGTCTCCGACATCCCCATGGCCGCGCTGGTCGCCGTCATGGTCATGGTCGCCTTCGCCACCTTCGACTGGCACTCCGTCGCCCCCAGGACACTGAAGCGGATGCCCGCCGGTGAGATGGCCGTCATGGCCATCACCGTGATCGTCGTCGTCGCCACCGACAACCTCGCCATCGGCGTCGTCGTCGGAACCGTCACCGCCATGGTCGTCTTCGCCAAGCGCGTCGCCCACCTCGCCCACGTCACCGCGGTCACCGACCCCGACGGCAACACGGTCGTCTACTCCGTCACCGGGGAGCTGTTCTTCGCCTCCTCCAACGACCTCGTCGGCCAGTTCGACTACGCGGGCGACCCGGAGAAGGTCGTCATCGACCTCTCGGCCGCCCACATCTGGGACGCCTCCTCCGTCGCCGCCCTGGACGCGATCGAGACCAAGTACGCCCAGCGCGGCAAGACCGTCGAGATCACCGGCCTGAACGACCCCAGCGCCGACCTCCACGGAAAGCTCACCGGCGAACTCGCCGGCAGCCACTGAACCCGGCGCCGCAACACCAGAGGACCCCCGCCCGACCGGCAGGGGTCCTCTGGTCTGTTCCTGGCGCCTACGCCGGCGAAGCACTCGTCTGCCGCCGCCCGGTCACGGGCCGCCCGACGCCCGTGCCCTTTTGTCCCTCTGCCGTGCTCACCTGTGGGGCCGGCGCGCCACCTGCGCGGTGCTGAGCTTATCCGCGGGTGAGCTGGGAACTCGGAGCACATCACAGCCGCCCATCGTCCCGGGCAGGGTCCCGTTCCCGCCCGAGGGCAGCGCTCGGATCCCTAGGAGTGACGTGACCATGCGCATCGGGGTGGAAGAGGAGTTCCACGTCCTGGAGGTGGAGAGCGGACTGCTCGTGCCGCGCGCCGACGCGATCCTGCGACGGCTTCCCCGGCAGACCTTCACGACCGAACTGCACCAGTGCACCGTCGAGACCAACAGCGCGGTGCACGCGTCCCTGCACGACCTGTACGCCGACCTCACCCGCCTGAGACGGCGGCTGGACGCGGCCGCCTCCTCGCAGGGGCTGGCCGTGGTGGCCGCGGGGACAGCCCCCCTGGCGCCCGCGGCGGCGGCGACCCCCACCGCCGGCGCCCGCTACCGTCACATGGCCGAGGAGTACCGCAAGGTCGCCGACGAGCAGCTCATCTGCGGCGCCCAGGTCCATGTGGACGTGCCCGACCGCGACACCGCCGTACGCGTCATGTGCGAGGTCTCGCCCTGGCTGCCCGTGCTGCTGGCCGTCTCCGCGAGTTCGCCCTTCTGGCAGGGGGCCGACACGGGGTACGCGAGCTGGCGTTCCATGGTGTGGCAGCGCTGGCCCACCGCGGGACCGGCCGGCTGCTTCTCCAGCGCGGCCGAGTACGACGCGGCGGTGGACGACTTCATACGGGCCGGGGTCATCAGCGACGCGGGGATGATCTACTACGACGTCCGCCCCTCCGCCCACCTGGGGACGCTGGAACTGCGCATCTGCGATGCCTGCCCGCGTGCCGAGACCGTCGTGCTCATCGCCGGACTCTTCCGCGCCCTGGTGACCGAGGCCCTCGAACGGCTGCGCGAGCGCGCTCCCGGATGCGCGGGTCGGCACGAGTGGCTGCGGGGCGCGGCATGGCGTGCCGCCCGGTCCGGGCTCGAGGGCGCCCTGGTGGACCCCGAGACCCACCGCGAGGCACCCGCACGCCAGGTCCTGCGCAAGCTGCTCGTCCGACTGCGGCCCGCCCTCGAGGCCCACGGGGACTGGCACACCGTGCGGGAGCTGACCGAGGCTGCCCTCGCGGACGGAAGCGCCGCCCGCCGCATCCGCCGTACGGCACAGGAGGAGGACCTCCTCGGCTGTGTCGACATGCTGATCGCCGAGACCCGCGGTGAACGCGCACCCCGCCGGTCCGCGCCGCTCGGCCGCGGGCTCACCCCGGCCGTCGCCGCTGCCGGCCCGCACTCCACCACCGGTTCCGGGGCGCCGGAGGCCATCGGCCCCCGATGAGCGGTGCGTGTCATGAGACCGCCGCCGGCCCCGCGGCCTCCGTGCGCACCACGCCCCCCGCGGGCGCTCGCCGCCCCGGTGGTACGGCCTTCCCGGGCGACACCGCCCGCCGTGCCCTTGCAGAACGTGTGTCCTGTCCCCGTACAGAAAGGGTTTTGTCATGTCGTGCAGTACCGCCCGGATCCCGACAGGAGGGCGGGCGCCGGTAGTCCCGTCACGGCGCGCCGTCGTCGGTACCCGGAAGGGAGGCGGGACGCGATGTGCGGTCTGAGCGGGGAGATCCGCTTCGACGGCCGGCGGCCCGACCTGGCGGCCGTCGGACGCATGACCGACCGGCTCGCCTCCCGTGGACCCGACGGGCAGGCGACCTGGACGCGGGGCGCGGTGGCGCTGGGACACCGGCGACTGAAGATCATCGACCTGTCGGACCGGGGAGGGCAGCCGATGACGGACGCCCGGGGAGAGGTCACCGGCGTCTTCAACGGCTGCGTGTACAACTATCCCGAGTTGCGGGAGGAGTTGCGCCGCCTCGGACACCGCTTCGAGTCGACCTCGGACACGGAGGTGGTGCTCAACGCCTACCTGCAGTGGGGAACCTCCTGCGTCGAGCACTTCCGCGGGATGTTCGCCTTCGCCATCGTCGAGCACCGGACCGGCCGGGTGATCCTCGCCCGGGACCGCCTCGGCATCAAGCCGCTGTACCTGGCACGGACACCGGACCGGCTGCGGTTCGCCTCCACGCTGCCCGCCCTTCTCGCCGCCGGAGACGTCGACACCTCACTCGATCCGGTCGCCCTCCACCAGTACCTGAGCTGGCATGCCACGGTCGCGGCGCCGCGCACCGTCCTCAACGGCGTGCGCAAGCTCCCCCCGGCCACGGTGCGGGTCGTCGAGCCGGACGGCACCCACACGGATCACTGCTACTGGCAGCCGTCCTACACACGCCGGGCGGAACACGCCGGCATGGGCGCGGACGAATGGCGGGACGCGGTGCTGGACGCGCTGCGCACAGCCGTGCGCCGCCGCATGGTCTCCGACGTGCCGGTCGGGGTGCTGCTCTCCGGCGGACTCGACTCCAGTCTGATCGTGGCTCTGCTGGCCGACGAGGGGCAACGCGACCTGATGACGTTCAGCGTCGGGTTCGAGACGGAGGGCGGTGAGCAGGGGGACGAGTTCCGGTACTCCGACCTCGTGGCCCGGGAGTTCGGCACCGACCACCACCGGACGATGGTTCCCTCGGAGCGGGTCTCGACGGCGCTGGACGGGGCGGTCGCCGCGATGAGCGAGCCGATGATCAGCCACGACGTCGTCGCCTTCTACCTGCTGTCCGAGCAGGTGTCCCAGGAGGTGAAGGTCGTGCAGAGCGGGCAGGGCGCCGACGAGGTCTTCGCCGGCTACCACTGGTACCCGCAGCTGGCCGAGGTCTCCCGCGAGGACGAACCGGAGCGCTACGCCGAGACGTACTTCGACCGGTCGCACACCGATCTCGCCCGGATCCTGCGGCCGGAACTGCTGCCCCCCGACGATGTCTCGGGTGACTTCGTCCGCGGCCACATGGCGGTACCGGGGGCGCAGACCGCGCTGGACGCCGCGCTCCGCCTGGATACGCACGTCATGCTCGTCGACGACCCCGTCAAGCGGGTCGACAACATGACCATGGCCTGGGGCCTGGAGGCCCGCGTGCCCTTCCTCGACCACGAACTGGTGGAGCTGGCGGCGGCCTGCCCACCGGAACTCAAACTGGCCGACGGCGGCAAGGGCGTGCTGAAGGAGGCGGGCCGCAAGCTCCTGCCCCGGGAGGTCGTCGACCGCCCCAAGGGCTATTTCCCGGTACCGGCCATCCGGCACATGGCCGGACCCGTCCTGCAGCGGGTGCGCGAGGCACTCGAGGCACCGGAGGCGAAGCAGCGCGGACTGTTCCAGCAGTCGTATGTCGCCGAGCTGCTCGAGGCGCCCGACGAGCACCGCACCAGGCGGGGCGCGAACGCCCTGTGGCAGATAGCTTTGCTGGAGATATGGCTGCAGACCCACGGAATCAAGTGACCGGCGGCCGGGGCACACGGGCGGTGGACGGCCCGGCGCCGGTCCTCCCCGCTCCCGGGGCACCGGGTCCGGCCCACGTGCCGCCCCAGGACGGCCGGACCGGGGACCGGCCGGGCGCCTCCGGCGCCGCCGCGCCCGCGCCGGCGCCGGTGGCGCTGCCCGAGGCGGGCGGCCCCCGAGACGCGGTGACCCGGCTGCGCGCGCACGGCTGCTGGTACCCGTCCGCCAACGCCGACGGCACCGAGGCGGCCTTCATCTGCGACCGGGGCGGTGTCCCCCAGCTGTGGGCCGGGCCCGTCGGCAGCGACGAGGTGCGCCTGCTCGACTCCTCACCGGATCCCGTGAAAGAGGTGTCCTGGTCACCGGACGGCCGCTGGATCGCGTACACCACAGCGCCGGGCGGGGGCGAACACACGCGGGTGCTGTGCGTACGGCCCGACGGCACCGGCCGCCGCATCCTGGCCGGGGCCGACCCGGCCAGCTCCGCCCATCTGGGGTGCTGGGCGCACGACGGCTCGGCCCTCGCCGTCACCGTCGCGGCTCCGGCCGCCGCCGTCCACCCGGGCCTCGTCGGGCAGACCCCGTGGGACCACGGCCCGGCGGACGGCCTGCTCGCCGGGGCCCGCCCGGGGGCCGACTGGGCGGACCGGGACGGCCATGCGACGCTTCTCGGCCCGGCCGCGTACGACGCCACGTCGAGGCCGGTCCCGAACGGGACGCCGACCGGCACCACGGCTCCCGCGGCCCGGCCCGGCGGCGGCCTGTCGGTCTACCTGATCGATCCCGACGGCCTCGCGTCCCCCGTGCTGCTCACCACGGAGACACGCGCCGCCTCCCTGCGCGCGTGCGACCTCAGCCACGACGGCCGCTTCGCACTGCTGCGCCGGGGGCCGCGCGGACGGCGCGAGGCCGTCGTCCACCGCACCGCCGACGCGGCGACCACCTTCGCCCTGCCGGTCGCCGACGGTGACCCGTGGGTCGGACGGTTCTCCCCGGACGGGCGGACGCTGTGGCTGCGCAGCAACGCCGACCGGGAGTACGCGGCGCTCTTCGCCGTCGTTCTGGACGCCGACGGAAGGCCACAGCGTACGTCCGTCGCGGCGGAACGCGACGGAAGCGACCTGGAACTCCTGGCGCTGGCGCACGACGGCCGTACCGCCGCGCTGGCATGGAACGTGCAGGGCGCCGGCGAGCTGGAACTCGTCGAGACCTTCCGGACCGGGCAGGCCCCCGACGGCACCGGCCCGGCACGCCCCCTTCCCCTGCCCCACGAGGTCGTCACCCGCGTGACCCCCGCCGGAGCCGGGCGACTGCTGCTCGCGCTGTCCGGGTCGCAACGCCGCCCGGGTGTCTGGTGGGCCCACGAAGGCGTGTCCGTGCTCCGCACGCCCTGGTCCGCCCCGGACGAGGACGCCGTCCCGCCGGGCCGGCCACCGGTACGCCCCGTCCCCCTGCGTCTGACGGCACGGGACGGGCTGCCCCTGAGCGGCTGGTACTACAGGGCGCCGGGGCGCGCCCGCGACGAACCGGCACCGTGCGTCATCCACCTGCACGGCGGTCCGGAGGAACAGGAACGCCCGGTGTTCGACCCGCTCTACCACGAGCTGACCGGGCGCGGCCTGGACGTCTTCGCCCCCGACGTCCGGGGATCCCTGGGACACGGCCGGTCGTTCGTCGACGCGGACCTGGGCGCGGGCCGCTTCGCCGCGTTCGACGACGTGGCGGACTGCGCGGCCCACGCGGTCACCGCGGGCCCCGCCGATCCGACGCGGCTGGCGGTCATGGGCCGCTCGTACGGCGGCTGTCTGACGTTCGCCTCCCTCGTGTGGCACCCGGATCTCTTCCGCACCGGGGTCGCCGTCTGCGGCATGTCGGACTTCCTGACCTTCTTCGCCGGTACGGAACCCTGGATCGCGGAGTCCGCGGCGCACAAGTACGGTCACCCGGAGCGCGACCGCGAGCTGCTGCGCGCCCTGTCACCGATGAGCCGTATCGAAGCGCTGCGTGTTCCGGTGTTGGCCGTCCACGGCGAACACGACACCAACGTGCCACCGGGGGAGTCCCAGCAGTTCGTACGGGCAGCGCGGGAACGGGGCATCCGCGCCGAGCTGCTGACCCTGCGCGACGAGGGTCACGACTTCCTGCGCGCGGACAACCGGCGCCTGTTCCGCCGGGCCGCCGCGGACTGGATGGAACGGCACCTCCGGGCGTGACCGTGGGCCCCGTGCCGGCCGGCGGCGCCGGGGCCCGGGCCGCCGTGTCGCCCCGAATGCCGTCATGGCCGCGAGACAGCCGCCCAGGGGCCGGTCGTGCCCTGCGGAGTACCGTCGTCCGGTGCGCCGGGCAAGCTCGCGCAGGCGTGGTACGAGGCGGCTGCCGGCCGTCCTGTCGGCCGCGGCGGCGTCGGTGTTGTCAGGCGCGGCGGCCGTCGTCCGCGTGCTCCGCCCGGTCGTCCCGGCGCAGGCGGATCTCGACGTGGCCGCCGGTGATCCGCGTGTCGAAGGCGGGCTGGGGAGCGGTGGCGGGGCCGCGGACGTTCCAGCCGTCGGAGAGGCGGAAGACGCTTCCGTGCCAGGGACACCGGACGCATCCGTCGGTGATCGTGCCCTCGGACAGCGGCCCGGCGAGGTGGCTGCACCGGTCGGCCAGCGCGTGAATGGTGCCGCCTGTTTCGCGCACGACCAGGACCGGTACGTCGTCCACACGGCGCCGCACGGGCCGGCCGGCCGGGAACTCGTCCACGGCGCCGATCCGGTGCCAGCCCTCCTTGACCACGTGCGGCACCTCCTCGGCGTGGTTGGCGCCGGAGGCCTGGCGGTAGGCGAGGTGGCCGCCCAGCATGCCGCCGACTCCGACCGCCGTCAGTCCCAGCAGGCCGTAGGCGCGGCCGGCGGCCTGGCGTCCCTTGAGGCGGCAGGCGAGTGAGGTGGCGTACAGCGCGACGGCCGTCACGTTGCTCAGGGCGTGCACCAGGCCGACGCGTTGTTGCCGGTGGTGCAGCTCCGCCCAGTCGGTCAGGCCTGTCAGGGCCGCGGGGGCGGCGGCGGCCAGGCCGACGCCGATGAGCGCTTCCGCCTCACGGGAACGGCCGGGCCGTAGATCGAGCAGGGCCGCGGACAGCCAGCTGCCGATCGGAACCTGCACCATCAGCGGATGCACGGGGTGGCCCAGCCACCTCCCGTGCAGCGCGTCCCGGCCGCGACCGAGCGGCAGGGCACGCACGCCCCGGCCGATCGCGTCGATCACCGCATCGGCCCGGGGGTCCTGTTCCAGGCGGTCCAGCAGCCACAGGACCCGGTTCTGCCGCATCCGACGGCGTGGCGTCGTGGTCATGCGCGGCCGGGTCCCCACCTGCGCACACCGCAAACGGCCGACCAGGCCGGAGTCGGGCCGGCCGGGTTGCCCGACGCGATGGGCCGTCCTGGCCGCCCATCGCCTCGCGGGCGGCGTCGCGGGTCGGGTCCTCACGGCGGCCACGGGCCCGGCGGCGGTGTCGGTGCCGCGGTCTCCACTCCGGGGCGCGGGCGGGGGGCGCCACGGCATCGGCGGCCCGGACAGCGATGGCCATCATCGCAAGCCGCCGCGCTCGGGCCTTTTCGCGCGGCCGGGGCGACTCGTACTGCTCCTCGCAGGCCGCGTGCCCCAGCACCTTGGCGCGCACCTCCCGCAGGGCGCGCCGGGGTCGTCGGGCCGGGTGCCGCGGCTGCGCCGGTCGCGCTCTGTCCGGAGCGGGTCGGGGCAGCTCCCCGTCGGTGGTGACGGGCGCGGGCACGTCCGCCGGCCGTGTACCAGCCCACGCCGAGCACCACCGCCAGGGCGGCGTCCACCACGTCACCGCCGTAGTACATCCATCGGGCGCCGCTGTGCAGGTCGGCAGGGGTGAAGCCGGTGCCGGGCGGCGGCAGTGCGTACAGGGTCCTGGCGAGCACCGCGTGCGCGGCGCCGGCGGCCAGCAGGGTGGCGCCGCGTACGGCGACACCCCAGCGACGGCGCACCGGATCGAGCTGGCACACGGCGAAGGTGAACACGAGCCCTGCCGCCAGCATGTGCGCGTGGACCACGCCGTGCAGCAAAGGCTGGTGCCGCGTCGCCGCGAACAGCTCCGTCCGATACAGCAGCCAGAGGCCGCCCACGTTCAGCAGAGCCGCCAGCGGGGGGAGGACGAGCCAGCCCACGGGACGGGATCGCGCGACAGCCAGCAGGCCCCGTCGGGCCCGGCCGGGCCCGAGGGCTCGCAGGGCGAGGGTGAGGGGGCGGGCCACGACGAACAGCAGCGGGGCGGCCATGCCCACGACGAGGTGCTGGATCATGTGCCCGGTGAACGGTGCTCCCGTCACCGGTCCCCCCGACGCCCAGGCCGTACCGACGCCCCCGGCGGTGAACGACACGTCCCGCCACCGGGACCAGGCGTCCCCGCGGCGTCGCAGACGCGACGCGGCCGCCAGATACGCCACCGTCACCAGCAGCGCGGCCACGGCGGCGAGCACCTGGCCCGTCCCGGGTCCGCCGGCCGGGCCGGGGTGGACGTGCGCGAGTGTCACGACTGCGGCCCGGCCCCGCCGCGGCGGGTCGCACGCAGCGCCAGGATCACGCCGATGAGCAGCAGGACCAGACCGGCGATGTTCCACGCCCAGTCGTACGGGGTGACATCCACCCCGTAGCGGATCTGGTGCAGACGCAGCAGTTTGTGATCCACGATTCCGTCGAACAGCTGGAAGGTGCCCAGTCCGAGGAAGAAGCCCGACCACGCGTGGGCCGACGCCAGGGCCCCGCGGCGGCGCAGATCGGCGTAGAGGAAGAACCCCGCGACCAGACCCAGCAGTTCGGCGGTGTGCAGCAGGCCGTCGGACAGCAGACCCACGCCGGAGGTGGAACGATCGTAGAAGTGGTGCCACCCCAGGATCTGGTGGAAGACGATCTCGTCGACCGAGGCCATGACCGCCGCCCCGATCAGCGCGGAGACGGCCATGGACCTGCGGGACGCGGAGCCGGTGCCCGGTGCGGTGCCGGACCGGACGGAATCGCTCATGGCCCTTCCTTCCTGCCGTACGACGGCATCGGCCGGGGACTCGAACGGGGTGGTCAGCCGGGTGGCTGTTCGAGGACCGACAGCAGGTCGTGCTCGTCGACTGTCGCCAGTGACAGGGTGCGGTAGCCCATGGTGTCGAACAGGACGGTGATCCGGTCGTCCTCCTCGCTGAGGACCGTGCCGTCGCCCCACTCCTGGTGGCGGACCCGTGCCCCCGTCGGGAAGGGTGACTGCGCCTGGTCCCGCTGTGTGCCGTCGGCGCCCGGTGCGGCGCCGACGGCCGCGGGCTCCGCCGTCCCGCACACGTCGCAGTTCCCGCAGGGGGCCTCGTAGGGCTCGCCGAAGTAGCCGAGAAGGAACCTGCGGCGGCATCCCGTGGTCTCGGCGTAGGCGCGCACCATCTCCACCCTTGTCCGCTCCAGCCTGCGGTGTGTCTCTGCGGCCTCGCCGGCCTGCGCCACCGCGTCGTCGGCGGACACGCCCGGCTCGATACGCAGGGCGCCCTGGTCGTCGGTGTGCGCGGCTCCGGCCTCCTCCAGGAGGTTGGCGGCGGCTGTGAGGCGGTTGCGGGACAGCCCCGTTTCGTCCCGCAGCTCATCCAGGTCCTGAGGTTCCCGCTGGTCGCTGAGGTGCCGGGCGACCTTGCCGAGCGTGTCGGTGCCGGGCGTGCGGGCGGCGAAGAAGTTCTGCATGCCGGTGTCCTCGGGCCGGTAGTGCAGCACGGCGACCGCGGGCTCCCCGTCCCGGCCCGCGCGCCCGATCTCCTGGTAGTACGCGTCCAGGGAGCCGGGGATGGAGGCGTGGACGACGAAACGTACGTCCTCCTTGTCGATGCCCATGCCGAACGCCGACGTGGCGACGACCACGTCGAGCGTGCCGTCGAGGAAGGCGTCGTGCACCCGCGACCGCTCACCGCTGCGCAGCCCGGCGTGGTAGGCGGCGGCCGTCAGACCGAGGCCGGCCAGCTCTTCGGCGTACCGTTCGGTGTCCTTGCGGGTGGCGGCGTAGACGATCCCCGGCTTCGGTTCGCCGGCCGCCCGCTCCACCACGGCGCGGCGCTTGTCGTCGTCGTCCTGGAAACGGAGCACGTGAAGGGCGATGTTGGGCCGGTCGAACCCGGCGACGACCAGGGCGGGCTCCTCCATGCCGAGCCGGTCGACGATCTCCTGCCGTACCGGGGGAGCCGCCGTGGCCGTCAGCGCCAGCAGCGGCGGGCGGCCCAGGCGCCGGGCGGCGTCGGCCAGACGCAGGTAGTCGGGCCGGAAGTCGTGCCCCCAGGCGGAGACGCACTGAGCCTCGTCGACGACGAACAACGCCGGCGCCACCCGCGCGAGCCGTTCCAGCACCTCCTCCTTGGCGAGCTGCTCGGGGGAGAGGAAGAGGTACTCGGCGTCCCCGGCGCGCACCGCCTGCCACGCCGCCTCCGTCTGCCCCGCGGACTGCGCCGAGTTCACGGCGACGGCCTGCGGGGCCCGGTGCTCCAGCAGTCCGGCGATCTGGTCGCGCTGGAGCGAGAGCAGCGGGGAGACGACGACGGTGGGGCCGTCGAGCAGCAGCGCGGGCACCTGATAGACCGCCGACTTTCCCGCCCCGGTCGGCATCACGACCAGGGTGTCGCGCCCTGCCACGACCTCGGTCATCGCCCTCAGCTGCTCCGGCCGCAGCTCCCGCCAGCCGAAGGCCTCCGTGGCGGTTCGGCGGAGCCGACCGGTGGTGTCGGCCGCCGTCTCGCCTTTCCCCTGGTGCCGGCCGGACCCGCCCCGGGCGGCACCCTTACGGGCCGGTGCCACGGTCGGCTTCGTCTTCGGGAGTGCGGGAGGGCTTGTCCCGGGCGGTGCGGGGCGAAGCCCCCTGAAGGCGGTCGATCATCTTCGACGCCTCCGCCTTCGTCAGGTCGGGCGGCACCTCCTCGCCGGCCTCACGGGCCAACGTCTCCAGGTAGCTCAGCTGTGGTCCGGTGGCCGGTTCGTCCCCCGTCACCCAGCTCTCGACGTCCTTGCTCGGGTCTTGCGCGTCGCTCATGACGAACGGCTACCCGATTCTCGCCGTCAATCCCTGATTCGGTTCCGGTGACACCGGACGGCGGAGCCGTCGGCCCGGCTGGACGGGAGCATGCCGGTCAGGGACGCCGCTGAGTGCCGCACGCTTCCGACGGGTGCGTCCGTGTCGGCCCTTGCCGGATTCCGGCAGTGAAGTGGGCCCGGAGGTGCCGGAAGGCTCGTTATTCAAGGTGCGACGAGGAAGGTAGGGTTCGCCCCGGTGTGCCGGGAAGTCTGGTCGGCGAGCAGGAGCGGACTCTCTCTTCCGATCGGAGCGTACGGCATGGTGCTCGTGGCGGTTTTCGGCGTCGCGCTGCTGGTGGCGGTGTTGCTGTCAGGTCTGGCGGCGCGGACGGTACTGTCCACCTCCTTCCTCTTCCTGGTCGGCGGTGCGCTGGTCAGCGACGGCTTCCTGGGCCTGGTGCACATCACCGCGGACAGCGAGATCGTCTCCGTGACGGCGGACCTCGCACTGTTCGCCGTGCTGTTCACCGACGGCCAGTACGTCTCCTTCGGGAAGTTGCGGGCGAACTGGCGCAACCCCGCCCGTGCGCTCGGTCTGGGCATGCCGCTGGCCTTCGTGTTCATGGCGCTGGTCACGCACTTCCTCGTCGGCCTGGACTGGACGACGTCCTTCCTCGTGGGCGCGGTGCTGGCGCCGACCGACCCGGTGTTCGCCTCGGCGATCGTCGGCCGCAAGGAGGTGCCCGCCAAGCTCCGTGAACTGCTGAACGTCGAGAGCGGCATCAACGACGGTCTGGCCCTGCCGGTGGTACTGGTGCTGATCGCCGCTGCCGGACCGGCCGCCGGGCAGACGGGAGAGGCGTCGATCGGCACGATCGCCCTGGAACTCGGGCTCGGACTCACCTTCGGTGTCCTGCTGCCGCTCATCGTCAACTGGCTGGTGCGGTTCCGTCTGCTGTGCGCGGAGCCGAAACTCCAGCCCTTGCTGCCGCTGGCGACCGGCATCCTCCTGTACGGGCTGTGCCACCTCACCCACGCCAACCCCTACCTGGCCGCCTTCTCCGCCGGTGCCGTGCTGGCCGCCGTGTCACCCGAGGCGAAGCACGCCTTCGAGCCGCTGGGCGAGGCGCTGACGGAGCTGGCCAAGTTCGCCGCCCTGCTGGTGTTCGGCGCGCTGCTGACCCCGCGGCTGTTCGGGGATCTGTCGCTCGGCGGGTACGTGGCGGTCGTCCTGGCGATCGTGCTGATCCGGCCGGCGTCCCTGCTCATCTCACTGATCGGGACGCGTTTCTCCCGGCGGGAGAAGCTCACCGCGGCGTGGTTCGGCCCCAAGGGCTTCGCCTCGGTGGTGTACGGGCTGCTGGTGCTGCAGTCCGGCATCCCGCAGGCGGAGGAGGCGTACACGATGATCGCGGTGTGCATCGCGTTCTCGATCATCGCGCACAGCTCCACCGACGTGCCCATCGCCCGCATGTTCGACGTGGAGGACCTGGTGGGCATCCCGGACGACGATGAGGACCGTCGTCCTGCCGGCCCCGTGACGGTCGTGCCGGACGCCGGGCAGGAGAAGCCGTCCGACGGTGGGTGACCCGGTTCCCGCGCTGTCGTGGGGGGCCGTCGTACGACCAGAGCCGGTCCGCCGAGGCTGACTCGGACGGACCGGCTCGTGCTGTGCGGTCAGCTCTTGGGCATCAGGACGGTGTCGATGATGTACACGTTGGCGTTGGCGGTCTTGACGTTGCCGCAGGCCACCTTGGCGGAGTCGTTGACCGTGTAGGACTCGTCGGAGCCGGACGTGGTCAGCTTCGA